>CALRZK010000155.1:0-7070 GCA_943372615.1 Bradyrhizobium ivorense
CTGCGTGACGAGTTCACGCGGGGTGCGGAAGACATTGTGCACCGACCACAGCGGACAGGCGCCGCCATGTTTGGCGAACGGAAAGCCGGCGCCATCGAGCAGCTTTGAAATATTGCCGGCGGGATCGACGCGGATGAGGAAGAACGGCACCTTCTCCGCACCCGGCCGCTGCAGCGTGGTGATGCGGTGGGCGCATTGTTCAAAGCTCACGCCGAACTGACGCGCCAGAGCTTCGAGATCATAGCGGCGCGTTTCCGCGGCCCGCGCAAAGGCCGCATAAGGCATCACCATCGCCGCGGCCGCATAGCCCGCGAGCGCCCGGCGCGCGAGCAGCTCCGCGCTCTTGCTGGTGAACTTGTTGTCTTCCAGCGCCGCGCCGATCTCATTGCCGAATTCGAGATAAGCGAGCTGCTGGGCGAGCTGGAAATTCAGGCTCGCAGTATCGAGCGAATCTTCCAGCAACAATTGCCGGCGATGCAGATCGAGACGCCTGACCGAGCCAAGCATGACGTCCGGCGGCATGTAGCGCACCTGCAGCTTGTGGCGCGTCTTCAGCCGCTCGATGAAGCCACTCGCACCTGATGTCGCCTGCGCAACGCGCTCGGCAGCATCATCGATCGCTGCGAAGTTGTTTTTGCGAGCTGCAAGAAAACGACGGACTTCGGCGACGGGATCATTGGCGTCGTAACCGCCGCCCTCCTCCGATGTCACGCCAGCAGGCGCGGGTCCGCGGCGTTCGGCAAGGGCAAGCTGCTCCTCGCGATACGCCGTGTAGAGCCGCAGAAACGCTTCGGCCATGCCGGGATAGGAGACCGCGAGATCGCTGATTTCGAGCGAGGGAATGTCGATGTCGGAAAACATCGGCTCCTTGAGGATCGACTGCAGCCGCGCGGTCGAATCCGCGCCGCCGTCACCGGCGAGATCGGCGAGATCGATCGTATAAGTGCGCGCCAGACGCAGCAGCATGTCGGCCGTCATCGGCCGCTGGTTGCGCTCGAGCAGCGCGACATAAGGCGCCGAAATCTCGAGATCCGCGGCCATATCGGCCTGAGTCAGGCCGAGGTCACGCCGCAGCCGCCGCAGACGCGGGCCGATAAAGACAGAACGACCACCAGAAGGCGCCATTTCGCTACCTTGATACCTCTTGTTATACTTTACAACCTTACACGTCGAGTTTGTAAAGTATGACAAGTTAGCCGCGTTCCGTCTAGCTCCCGCTGATCCCGCGCTTAGAACAGACGTTAGACACACAGTCGAACACGAAGGGATCGGACCCATGAATTTCCAACCGCGCGATATCGATCAGTTCACCCGCACCGGCTCCTATGCGAGCGAGGTCGAAGCCGCGGCTGCGCTGCTCAAGACCAAGCCGACCTGGAACGGCGTGGGCGCCGAAGCCATCGCCCGCATGCGCCTGCAGAACCGCTTCAAGACCGGCCTCGACATCGCGCGCTTCACCGCCGCGCAAATGCGCGCCGACATGGCCCGCTATGACAATGACGCGACCAAGTACACGCAGTCGCTCGGCTGCTGGCACGGTTTCATCGCGCAGCAGAAGCTGATCTCGGTCAAGAAGCACTTTGGCACCACCGACCGCACCTATCTCTATCTCTCCGGCTGGATGATCGCCGCGCTGCGCTCGGAATTCGGCCCGCTTCCGGATCAGTCGATGCATGAGAAGACCTCGGTGCCGGCGCTGATCGAAGAGCTCTACACCTTCCTGCGCCAGGCCGACTCGCGCGAGCTCAGCAACACGTTCCGCGCGCTCGATGCCGCCCGCAAGGCTGGCGACAAGGCCAAGGAAGAAGAGCTGATTGCCTCCATCGACAGCTTCCAGACCCATGTCGTCCCCGTCATCGCCGATATCGATGCCGGCTTCGGCAATGCGGAGGCGACCTATCTGCTGGCCAAGAAGATGATCGAGGCCGGCGCCTGCGCTCTGCAGATCGAGAATCAGGTCTCGGACGAGAAGCAGTGCGGCCATCAGGACGGCAAGGTCACCGTGCCGCATGAGGTCTTCCTGGCGAAGATCCGCGCCTGCCGTCACGCCTTCCTCGAACTCGGTGTCGAAGACGGCGTCGTCGTCACCCGCACCGACTCGCTCGGCGCAGGCCTGACCCAGCAGATCGCCGTCAGCCACAAGCCGGGCGATCTCGGCGACCAGTACAACAGCTTCCTGGATTGTGAGGAGGTCGATGCGTCCAACATCGGCAATGGCGATGTCGTCATCACCCGCAACGGCAAGCTGATGCGTCCGAAGCGCCTGGCGAGCAATCTCTACCAGTTCCGCGAAGGCACGGGTCAGGACCGCGTCGTGCTCGACTGCATCACCTCGCTGCAGAACGGCTCCGACCTGCTGTGGATCGAAACCGAGCGCCCGAATGTCGAGCAGATCGCCGTGATGGTCGATCGCATTCGCGAAGTCGTGCCGAATGCCAAGCTGGCCTATAACAACTCGCCGTCCTTCAACTGGACGCTGAACTTCCGCTGGCAGGTGTTCGACGAGATGAAGGCGGCTGGCAAGGATGTCAGCAAGTACAACCGCGCCGACCTGATGAAGGCCGAGTATGACGACACCGAGCTGGCGAAGCAGGCCGACGAGCTGATCCGCACCTTCCAGGCGGATTCGGCGAAGCGCGCCGGCATCTTCCACCACTTGATCACGCTGCCGACCTATCACACGGCTGCACTGTCCACCGACACGCTCGCCAAGGCCTATTTCGGCGAACAGGGCATGCTGGGCTACGTGAAGAATGTTCAGCGCGAGGAAATCCGCCAGGGCATCGCCTGCGTGAAGCACCAGAACATGGCCGGCTCCGATATCGGCGACGACCACAAGGAATATTTCGCGGGTGAAGCTGCGCTGAAGGCGGGCGGCGCGCATAATACGATGAACCAGTTCTGATCAGAACCGGAACCACCGTTTAGATAGGCAATCGGCCTGGAGCGTCCCGCCCCAGGCCGATTGTCGTTTGAGATGTGATGTCGTTTGCGATGGGCGGTTCAGCCCGCCAGCCCGTCGCCTTTCACGGGATGATCATTCTTCTGGACATGACCGGCGACGGGCTGGGTCGCGGCCTTTGCCGGCTCCACTTTCAGATTGCCGACCGACGCCGCCAACAATGCCTGTGTCGGATCAGCGCCCTTGAATCCGGCCTGCGACAGGATCTCGTCGAGGATCGGCTTCTGGGCGGTGAAGTTCAAAAGTTGGCTCGACAGGTCCGACACGGCGTTGCCGTCACTGCGATGTCCATTGGTGCCGCCGAGCCCGCCGAAGCCACCGGCATTGAAAATGCGGATATCCGAAATCTTCTCGATCGGCTTCATCGCCTGTTCAAGCGCTTCCGGAACGATGTCGATCCGGGCCCGCGACAGTTCAAACTCGATGATGGCAGGCGACAGTGCATTGCGCGCTTCGTTCTTGGCGCGCTCGGCACGCGCTTCGGCCTCGCCGAGTTCGATGACGCCTTGTGCACGGATCTTGGCTGCTTCGGCTTGGGCTTCGGCTTCGATCTTGGTGGCGGCAGCCAGGTTTGCCGCAGCTTCCTTCTCGGCCTCGGCCTTCACGGTGATGGCGGTTGCTTCGCGCTCGGCCACCTTGCGCGCGTCCAGCACGGCGATGCGCTTGGCGCGTTCGGCGATCTCAACCTCGCGCGCCGTGATCACCTGTTCTTCAGCGGTTGTTGCCGCGGCCTTCGCCTCATCGGCACGGGCCCGCGCCGCCTGCTCTTCCTCGGTCTTCTGCGCGACCGCGATGGCGGCATCGATGCGCGCACTTTCCGTCACCTTGCGCGCCTCCGCCTCTCGCTCGGCGATGCCGCGTTCGGCTTCGATGCGGGCGCTCTCGCGCGCCTGCCGCGTCTGCGCGTCGCGCTCTGCAATGCCGCGCTCGGCATCGAGACGCGCGGTCTCCTCGCTGAGACGCGCGAGCTGCTCGGCCTTCGCAGCTTCCGCCCGCGTTTCAGCGGTCTTGTTGGCGATATCGCGTTCCTGAGAAAGCTCCGCATCACGCTGTTCGCGCTGAATGGTCAGTCGGCGCAGGCTTGCTTCGCGATCCTTGGTGGCGATCTCGACTTCGTTATCACGCACGATCTGGTTTCGCTCGCGCTTGCGCTCCTCGGTGATCTTGGTGAGCGCCGTGAGGCCTTCCGCGTCAAAGCTGTTATTGGGATTGAAATGCTTAATGTCGGTCTGATCGAGCCGGGTCAGCGACACCGATTCCAGCTCAAGTCCATTCGACTGCAGATCATGCGCGACGGCGGCCTGCACCGACTTGACGAATTCCGCGCGCTGCTCCTGCAAGTCGCGCAGCGACATGGTGGCGGCGACCGAGCGAAGGCCGTCGACGAATTTTGCTTCCACCAGCGTCTTCAGAGCATCCGCGTCATTGGTGCGATCGCCTAGCGTCTGCGCCGCGAGCGCAATATTCTCCGCATCCGGCTTCACGCGGACATAGAATTCCGCGGTGATATCAGCACGCATGCGGTCCTTGGTGATCATGGATTCGTTTTCGGCGCGTTTCACTTCCAGACGCAGCGTCGAAAGCGACACCCAGGAATAGGAATGGAAGATCGGCAGGATCACCGAGCCGCCATCGAGCACGACCTTCTTACCGCCGAGACCCGTACGCACATAGGCCTTGTCCCGCGTGGCGCGGGTATAGAGCGACATCATGATGACGCTGATGACGATCAGCCCGACGATGATGGTGCCGGCGGTCATTCCGAGCGAAAAGAAATCCATGGCGTTTAGCTTCCTTGATGGGGCGCCAGTTCGGGCGGCGCCGGAATTGCCTGAAAGAGACCGTCACTGCCATCTGCGATGACGACCAGAGCGCCTGTTTCGATCACATGGCCGGGAGCGGCCGTGGCGCGCAGGAGATGAATATTGCCGTAGCGATCCCGAACCCGGACATTGCCGGGATTGCCCTGGTCGAGCGGCCCAAGCGTGACAGTGCCGAGCAAGCCGATGAGTTCGGACTGGCTGACAGCGTTGCTTTCATCACGCGGGATGATCCGCGCCAGACCGCGGCTCGACCATCGCGTCACGGGCAGCGCCAATGCCACCGATGCCGGCACAGCGAGCAGGAGCGGCAACGGCATCACGATGTTCGAAGCCACCGACTGCAGCGCAAAACCAATGGCTGCGAAAGCGGAGAAGAAGACGACGACCAGCACAAGCATCGGCACGCCGCCCGTATTCAGCCAGGACATCCATCCGCCAAGCATGCTGGCATCCGCATGGCCAGGGCTGTGAAAGCCGAGACCGTCATCGAGAAGGCCGGAGATCGATGCCCCCAGCAACAGCGACAAGACTTCGACAATGCCCAGTCCGGCAACCACCATGAGCGCCAGCCAGAATGGCTCAGTGCCGGGCTGAACGATCGTCGGCATCAGCGTTCGCCTTCGCGGAACGCCTTCAAGCGAGCTTCGATCGCATTCTGTCGCTGAATCCTGCCGAGTTCTTCCACTTCGGCCGCGCCCGATATCGGCTTGACCGGCACACCCGTGACACGCTCGACTGCGCTCAACGCATCGGCCAACCGGCGATCGTTGCGCTGTGACGGCGTAGCGTCGGCCCCGTGCACAGCCTTCTGCGCGCGCTCGGCATCATCCAGCCGCTTCTTCGCGTCATCGCGGGCCGAAGCGATGGAGCGCAATGTCGCCTGTGCCTCGGCGATCTCACCGGCATTTTCCGCAATCGCTTTGGACAATGCTTCGCGCTGTGCTTCGAGGTCGATCTGCACACCCGTCGCCGCGCGGGCAAGGTCTTCACGGCCGCTGCTAAGCCCGACCTTGATCTTTTCATCGAGATCGCGGATCTCGGCATCGAGATCATCTGCCTTGGCTTTCAGTCGATGACCCGCGGCCACGGCGACGCTGAGTGCTGCGCGCGCTTCATCGGAAATCTTGTCGATCTCGCGCAGCACCTGCTGGGCCACCGCCGTCGGGTTCGACGCTTCTGCCGTATCGACTGCATTGTTGACAACGCCCGCAATCACACGTCCGAGACGCGCGAGGATACCTTCATTCGACATAGATCCCTCCTTGTGTGAATGCACGCCGGCATGAATGCCGGCGCATAGTTCGATGTGATCTGCGTGAAAGACGAGACGGGCCTCGGCAAAGTCGTTCCAGCCGAGATGATAGCCGTTCATTGTGTAGGGGAGGATGACACGCCCCTGCACGGTCGAGATGCTGACGCTATCCGGCCCCTTGATCGCGAACAGTTTGGCATCGAGCGGGATGGCGCTGACATTGTCCTCGCCCTTGTGACGGCCATGATCGCGCAGCGCGAGCGTGACCAGCCGCGCCGGAAGGCCTGTCTTATCCCGGATGGTCTCATAGGCCGCTTCATGCAGCGAAACGAGATTGGCGCCCCGGGTCTGATCGAGCAGGAGCAGCGCCTGCCGATAGGCCGTCAATGTCGCAAACAGCTTTGCCCGGTCCTCCAGGGACGGGCTCAAGGTCATCGACAAAGCTGAGCTATATCGGGGTGACATAGAGAAACCATTAAAGCACCAAATAGGTGCTTTCAAGCCTGAAGAGGTAAATTTATAGGGATTACAGGTTACCCGTTGATCCCTGAGATGGGTGCTAATGTGCGCTTCACATCAAATCGGTCGCCTCTCGCGCGATGAGGGTTCAACTGCGAAGCGCGGCGCCTTGGCGCAGGCAGCGTGATGATGGCTATGGGAATCCAATGCGCAGAATGCGGGGACCAACACGCTGCACGACCCTAAAAGGCACGTCCATCAGTGCAAGGGAGGCTGCAATCTCATTGCACCACCGCGACCGCACGACTGCGGAAATGACATTTGAAGCGTGTTCAATGATTGAATGGCGCGCCCGAAAGGACTGCACGCCAAGCCTCCCGAAGGCTCATATAATAAGGGCAAATCACCATCGCCGCAGTTCGATGCGTACCACCGCTTGTGACCACCAACAAGAGCTGCGAAGCGTCTCCAGATCAATTGCCAGGCCTGAGGAGGGGCCGCCCAGCTAGCGCTTTCCGGGGCTCAACCCAGTTTCTGGCAGCGGACGCATAGCTGTTCGAGCCATGCTGTTGTT
>CALRZK010000156.1:0-7048 GCA_943372615.1 Bradyrhizobium ivorense
ATCGCCACGACCATCCCCTACACCGTTGATGAGAACGGCGCGCTCACTGAACAGGCGCCGGGCTTCACCGGCACGCGCGTGCTCAACGACAAGGGCGAGAAGGGCGATGCCAACGAAGCCGTGATCAAGGAATTGATCGCACGCAACGCGCTGGTGGCGCGTGCGCGTCTCAAGCATCAATATCCGCATTCCTGGCGCTCGAAGAAGCCGGTGATCTATCGCAACACGCCGCAGTGGTTCATCGCGATGGACAAGGACATCGTCGATGATGGCAAGGCGAAGTCCGGTGACACGCTGCGCGCGCGCTCGCTGCAAGCGATCTCGGTAACGCAGTGGGTGCCGGCCGCGGGCCAGAACCGCATCACCGGCATGATCGCCGGTCGCCCCGACTGGGTGATCTCGCGCCAGCGCGCCTGGGGCGTGCCGATCGCGGTGTTCACCCGCGAGACCGGCGATGGCTCCGCCGAAATCCTGCTCAATGACGACGTCAACAAACGCATCGCTGACGCTTTCGAAAAGGAAGGCGCCGACGCGTGGTATGCCGAAGGCGCGCGCGAGCGTTTCCTCGGCTCGCTGTCGAACGAAGAATGGAAGAAAGTCGACGACATCTGCGACGTCTGGTTCGACTCCGGCTCGACCCATGCTTTCGTGCTGGAAGACCCCGTGCACTTCCCGGGCCTCGCGGGCATCAAGCGCAAGGTCGAGGGCGGCCAAGATACGGTCATGTATCTCGAAGGTTCGGACCAGCATCGTGGCTGGTTCCACTCGTCGCTGCTGGAGAGCTGCGGCACGCGCGGCCGCGCGCCCTATGATGTCGTGCTCACCCACGGCTTCACGCTGGACGAGAACGGCCGCAAGATGTCGAAATCAATCGGCAACACCATCGAGCCGCAGAAGGTGATCAAGGACTCGGGCGCCGACATCCTGCGCCTGTGGGTCTGCGCCACCGACTATGCGGACGACCAGCGCATCGGCCCGGAGATCATCAAGAACACCATCGAGACCTATCGCAAGCTGCGCAACAGCGTGCGCTGGATGCTCGGCACGCTGCATCACTACGACAAGAAAGATGCGGTGGCGTTCAAGGACATGCCGGAGCTCGAAAGGCTGATGCTGCATCAGCTCGCAGAGATCGATGCCAAGGTGCAGCAGGCCTATAAGGACTTCGACTACAAGACCGTGGTGGCCTCGCTCGCGACTTTCATGAATACCGAATTGTCGGCGTTCTATTTCGATATCCGCAAGGACACGCTGTATTGCGACGCGCCGTCCTCAGTCGCGCGCAAGGCGGCGCTGACGGCGATCGACACCATCTGCGACGCGATCCTCAAGTGGCTGGCACCGATCCTGTCCTTCACCATGGACGAAGCCTGGCGGATGTATCGCCCGGATGCGGAACCGTCGGTGCATCTGACGGTGTTCCCGGAAGGACTCGCGCAGTTCAAGGATGAGGGGCTCGCCAAGAAGTGGGAGGCCATCCGCGACGTCCGCCGTGTCGTCACCGGTGCGCTGGAAAAGGAGCGCGCCGCCAAGAAGATCGGCTCGTCGCTCGAAGCATCGCCGGTGATCTACATCGCCGACCGCGCGTTGATCGCCACGCTGTTCGACATCGATCTTGCTGAGGTTTGTATTACGTCGAACTACGAAGTGCGTGAGGGCGAGGCGCCGGCCGATGCGTTCAAGCTGCACGACGTGCCGGGCGTCACCGTGGTGGTCGAGAAGGCCGTCGGCACCAAATGCGCCCGCTCCTGGAAGATCCTGCCAACGGTGGGTGAAGACAAAGAGTATCCCGACGTGACGCCCCGCGACGCGCAGGCGCTGCGTGAATGGAAGGCACTGGGAGTCACTGTGTGAGCCCAGCCGCCCGCTCCGGCCTGATCGTCGCCATCGCCACCCTGATCCTCGATCAGGCGTCGAAGCTGTGGCTGCTGCATGGCTTCGATCTCGGCCATCGCGGGCTGGTGAAGGTGCTGCCCTTTTTCGACCTGATCCTCGCCTGGAATACCGGCATCAGCTACGGCTGGTTCTCGGATTCCGGGCCGACCGGCCAGGTCCTGCTGATCGGCTTCAAGATCGTGGCGGTGATCGCCCTCACCGTCTGGATGGTCCGCGCCAACACCCGCCTTGCGACATTTGCGCTCGGGCTGATCATCGGCGGTGCCATCGGCAATGCCATCGACCGCTTCGCCTATGGCGCCGTGGTCGATTTTGCGCTGTTGCATGCTGAAATCGGGGGAAAAACCTACAACTGGTACGTGTTTAACGTTGCTGATGTCGCCATCGTTGCCGGTGTGGCGGCGTTGTTGTATGACTCATTCTTCGGCACAACCGCCGTAAAAGCGCCCTGATCCCAGCCGATATGCGAGGCCACGGGCGATAGCTGCGGAACCGCGACATTTTCGCTGATCCGCCAGAGATTTGAACAGGATGAACACGATGCGCGAGACCGAGACCGGTTGGGCTCTGCAGCTTTCATCGGGCGCTCTGAAGCGCTCTTTGCGACTGGCAACAGTCGCGCTCAGCCTCGGCCTTGCGATGTCCGCCACGATGGCTCACGCTGCCGATGATGACGATGACAACCTGACCTTCGAGGAAAAGGCCATCAAGTCGCTGATGACCGGCCTCGGCGGCACCAATATGGAAAATTCCGGCATCGACTATCGCGAGCGCTCGCCGCTCGTGGTTCCGCCGCGCCTCGACCTGCCGCAGCCAGCAGCCAGCAGCAATCCGGCCGCCGTCGCCAACTGGCCGAAGGATCCGGACGTGAAACGCGCGCGCGAAGCTGCTGCCGCTGCAAAGACCGGCCGACCGGAAGAAGTGCTCGAAGCATCGCGTCCGCTCACGCCGTCTGAAATGGCACCGAAGCGCGCGAAGGTGTCATCCTCGAATGTCGATAACTCGCATCCGGGCGATCCGAGCAAGAACATCGTGCTCAGCCCGTCGCAGCTCGGCGTTTCCAGTGGCATGTTCAAGAACATGTTCGGCAGCAACAAGGGCGAGACCGCGGAGTTCAAAGGTGAACCGACCCGCGAATCGCTGACCCAGCCGCCGACTGGCTACCAGACGCCGGCTCAGGGCTATGCCTACGGCACCGGCCCGAAGGAAGTCATGCGTAACGAATACAATCTGAACCCGATGACGGGTAAGTATTGATCGCGGCGCTGCCGTTGCCACGATCCACGTTACCGCGACTTAACTTGCGGCGCACATCGCGCTTCGCCATTTTTCCGAGACCGTTTTAGCGCATCGCCCGGCTGCATCTGCAGTCGGGCGATCGTTCGCCTGCGCCAAGGAGCAGCCAGCCCAGCCATGAGAACATCACTCGCCCGTGCCGCCCGCTCCGTCACCGCCGCTGCGCTATTGCTCGCCAGCAGTCTCGCCGCGCAAGCGCAGACCGACAGCCCGAAACCGCCGACCACCTTCAAGCTCAATAACGGCATGCAGGTCGTGGTCATCGAGGATCACCGCACGCCGGTGGTCACGCAGATGATCTGGTACAAGGTCGGCTCCGCCGATGAGACCCCCGGCAAATCCGGCCTCGCGCATTTTCTTGAACACCTGATGTTCAAGGGCACGGCGAAACATCCGGTCGGTGAGTTCTCGCAGACCGTGCAGCGCATCGGCGGCGAGGAGAATGCTTTCACCTCCACCGACTACACCGGCTACTATCAGCGCGTCACCAAAGACAAGCTCGGCCAGATGATGGATTTCGAGGCCGATCGCATGACCGGCCTCGTGCTCAAGGACGAGAACGTGCTGCCCGAGCGGGATGTGGTGCTCGAAGAATACAATATGCGCGTCGCCAACAGCCCCGAAGCGCGACTGACCGAACAGATCATGGCGGCGCTTTATCTCAACCATCCCTATGGCCGCCCGATCATCGGCTGGCATCAGGAAATCGAGAAGCTCGATCGCGAAGACGCACTCGCTTTCTACAAGCGCTTCTATGCACCCAATAACGCCACGCTGATCATTGCCGGCGACGTCGACCCGACGGAAATCCGCCCGATGGTGGAGCGCGCTTACGGATCGATCCCGTCGCAACCGGCGATCCCCGAACGCCGCATCCGTCCGCAGGAGCCGACGCCGGCGGCACCACGCACGGTGACTCTCGCCGATCCGCGCGTCGAGCAGAGCAATCTGCGCCGCTATTACTTCGTGCCCTCGGCCACCACCGCGGCCGCAGGCGAAAGCCAGGCGCTGGATGTACTGGCGCAGCTGATCGGCGGCGGCCCCAACTCTTATCTCTACCGCGCCCTCGTCATCGACAAGCAGCTCGCCGTGAATGCCGGTGCCGGCTATCAGGGCACCGCCCTCGACAGCGCGCAGTTCATCATCTCGGCGTCACCGAAGCCCGGCACGGAATTCGCCGATATCGAGAAGACCATCGACGCTGTGATCACCGACATCGCGACCAATCCCGTGCCTGCCGCCGATCTGGAGCGCGTGAAGACGCAACTCGTCGCCGAGGCGACCTATGCGCAGGACAGCCAGGCGTCGCTGGCGCGCTGGTATGGCGCCGCGCTGACCACCGGATTGAGCGTCGAAGACATCCGCAGCTGGCCCGATCGCGTCAAAGCCGTGACGGCCGAGCAAGTGCGCGCTGCCGCCCAGACCTGGCTCGACAAGAAGCGCTCGGTGACCGGCTATCTCATCAAGGACACATCAGCGAAGCGCGAGGAGAAGCGGTCGTGAGCATGATCTTCAATCCACGCCGTCTCGGTTTCGCCGTTGCCACTGCGTTTTCGCTGGCAGCACTCACGACCACACCATCTTTCGCAGCCGCCAAGGTGCAGCGGCTGGTTACGCCCGGCGGCATCGAAGCCCAGTTCGTGCAGGATGCCACCGTCCCCATTATCGCGATGGAGTATTCCTTCAACGGCGGCGCTGCGCAGGATCCGAAGGATAAATCAGGTACGGCGAATATGGTCGCCAGCCTGATGGACGAAGGCGCCGGCGATCTGGATTCCGCGACCTTCCGCGACCGCATGGAGCGCCGCGCCATCGAGCTGAACTTCGCCGCCCAGCGCGACTATTTGCGCGGCTCGCTGCGCATGCTGAAGGAAAACCGTGACGAAGCGTTCGAGCTCGCCCGCCTTGCCGTCACCTCGCCGCGCTTCGATGCGCCCGATGTGGAGCGCATCCGCGCGCAGATCATGTCCGGCCTGCGCCGCGAAACCACCAACCCGAATTCGCTGGCGACACGCAAATTCCTCGAAGTGGCTTTCGGCGATCATCCCTATAGCCGGTCGTCCAATGGCAACCTGACCGACGTGCCGAAGATCACAATCGACGACATTAAGGCGTACAAGCAACGCATCGTCGCCAAGGATACGCTGAAGATCGCCGTGGTCGGTGACATTGATCCGGACTCGCTCGCAAAACTGCTCGACAAGACATTTGGCGCCCTGCCCGCCAAGGCTGATCTGGTGCCTGTGCCCGACGTCGCCGTGACCAAGCCGCCGCAAAAAGCCTCTGTGACACTGGATGTGCCGCAGACGGTCATCACCTTCGGCACACCCGGCCTCAAGCGTAACGATCCGAACTTCATGGCGGCCTATATCGTCAACCACATCCTCGGCGGCGGCACGCTGTCGTCGCGGCTGTATCACGAAGTGCGCGAGAAGCGCGGCCTTGCCTATGGCGTCTCGAGCTCGCTGATCTGGATGCAGCATTCGGGCCTGTGGATCGGCAACACCGCAACCCGCGCTGACCGCGCCACCGAAACCCTCGATACCGTGACCGCCGAAGTGAAGCGGTTGGCCGAACAAGGCCCGACCCAGAAAGAACTGGACGAAGCCAAGTCCTATCTCAACGGCTCGCAGATGCTGGCGCTCGACACTTCGTCGAAACTGGCCAGCGCCTTGCTGCAATATCAGCTTGACGGGCTGCCGATCGATTACATCGAGAAGCGCAGTGCCGTGGTCAATGCCGTGACGCTGGATCAGGCCAAGGCCGCCGCGAAGCGGCTGTGGGCTGATGGTTTGCTCAGCGTCGTGGTCGGTCGCGCGCCGCAAGCCGCAGCGACACCTGTGGCCCCGGCGCCGAAGGCGAACTGATGCAGGTCGCCGTCATCGGAGCCGGCGCCGTCGGTTGCTATTACGGCGCCATGCTGCTGCGCGCGGGCCATGACGTCACGCTGGTCGGACGTCCCGCGCATGTGGAGGCCATCAATGCGCATGGCCTCCAGTTTGAAAGTGCATCCTTCACCGGCTTCATCCCCGCGAAGGCGGTGACCGATATCGCTGCGCTGACACCACCCGACCTCGTGCTGTTCGCCGTGAAGTCTGGCGACACCGACGAGACGGCGAAAACGCTCAAGCCGGTGCTGAAGCCCGACTCCATCGTGCTCAGCCTGCAGAACGGCGTCGATAATCCCGAACGCCTGCGCAAGATCCTGAGCCAGCCGGTGATCGCCACCGCGGTCTATGTGGCCACCGAGATGCCGGGGCCCGGCCATGTCAAACACAATGGCCGCGGTGAACTCATCATCGGCGCCAGTTCGCAAAGCGACGCATTGGCGAAGCTTTTGTCCGATGCGGGTGTACCCACTACCGTGGCTGACGATATCGATGCCGTTCAATGGTCGAAGTTGATCAACAATTGCGCCTATAACGCGCTCTCCGCAGTTGCCGGCATCGCTTATGGCGAGATGGTCAAGGTCGCGGGCGCCACGGACATCGTCACCAATGCCGTCACCGAATGTCTCGCAGTGGCGAAGGCCTGCGGCGTTAAGCTGCCGGCCGATCTGCTCGACAAGACCCTTGGCCTGCCCGCCAGCATGCCGCTGCAGCAGTCCTCAACCTCGCAGGATCTCGGCCGCGGCAAGCCCTCGGAGATCGACTTTCTCAACGGCTTCATCGTCCGCAAGGGAATCGAACATGGCATCCCGACACCGACCAATCATGCGCTGCAGGTGATGGTGAAGCTGGTGGAACGCAGCGGATCGCGTCGTGGCTAGCGGCGTTTCGCTGGCTTCGGCGCGTCCCCCAGCCGGAAGCCCCCGATGAAGGCGTTCTCATTGTCCCCGCGGCGCGGATTGCTGGGC
>CALRZK010000157.1:0-7040 GCA_943372615.1 Bradyrhizobium ivorense
ATCGCGGTTTTGCCGGACGATGGACCGCAAATGCACGATCGACATGCATCAGGAACCGGTCACCCCACCGACGCCCCCGCTTTCGCCCGGCTGATCGCCAGGGTCACGATGCGCTGGAGCAAACTCGGATAGTCGATCCCGTCATGCAGCGCCGCCTTGGCGAATTCCTGGCTTTGCGCAATCTCGGGATTGGGGTTGGCTTCAATGAAATAGGGCGTGCCATCCGCCGACAAGCGAAAGTCGATGCGCGCATAACCATCCAGCCCCAATATGCGGTAGATGCGTTTTGCAGTCCGTTGGATGCGCGCCGTCACTTCCGGTGCGAGATCGTCCGCCGGCCCATCGACGATGCCGACGCGCTCCTGATAGTCGGTATCGTGCTTGGCTTTTTCGGTCGCGATCTGCCGCGCGCCCTGGCCGCCCAAACTGCCGAATTTCAGCTCCCAGACCGGCAAGGCCCGCAGCCGGTTGTTGCCGAGCACCCCCACATAGAGCTCACGCCCCTCAATATACTGCTCGGCGATCGCGGCCGTCTGCAGCCGCTCGTGAACAAAGGCGACGCGCTCCGCGAGTTTCTCATCGGTATCAACGATTGAGGCCTGCGAAATCCCGTTGGATCCATCTTCGCTGAGGCTCTTGACGATCAAGGGCAGAGCGAGCCGCGCGGGGCGCTTGACCTTGCGGTGCATCGGAAACACACCAAAGGCCGGCACCGCGATCCGGCGATTTTGCACCAGCGTCTTGGAGAGGTCCTTGCCACGCGCCAGAATGAGGCCGCGCGAATTACACCCCGTATACGGAACCCGCATCAGCTCGAGCAGGCTTGCGATATGCTGGTCGAACGTGGTCGCGTAGTGAAATTCTTCCAGCAGCGTATAAACCACATGGGGTTTGAAATTCTCGACCTCATCGCGGATCGGCCGGATTTCCTCCTGCACGGCGAGTGGACGAACATCATGGCCAGCCGCACGCAATGTGCTGACGACGTCAAATTCCGTCTTCCAGTGATTGATTTCCCGCGCGCTATAGCCATCGGTCGAGTCCGGCGGCACGCAATCGGGATGCATCAGGACGAGAATGCGCAGGCGTCTCATAGCGCGATCCATTTACGCCTGGACGGACCAAACAACGCGTGCATGGTCTTGGCCGTCAGAAGAATGGTGAAATTGACCAGTAGCTGCTGTTCGGGTCCGGAAACACGCAGATCAAGCTCGCGACAGCGTGAGATCATGTCGTCCAGAACGGCATCGAGCGTGAGCTGGTTCTCGCCTGTCCATCGGGCGACCATCTGCCTGACCTGGGCACGGTGCCGCCTGATGAAAGACGCCGCCGGTTGCGCGCGTTGATGCCGCGGATCGGCCGAGAACAGGCGGTTGAGATCGCGGTCATAGGTTGTCTGCGGCGTGAAAGCGTAGAACGCCTGCTTTTTCTGATAGTGATCGCCGAGCGTCTCGTTCAGCGTGGACAGCGGGTCGACACGCTCGCGTGTGGTGATCAGCGGCTTTTCGCCAGCGATCTCGCCCATCAGCTCATCGACATATTCGAGCTTCTTCAATGCCGGCCAGCCGGCATAGCGGGTTCGCCAGTTCGACCGCGGTCGCAGCCACACCGCAAAGGTCTCTGCAAAGTCCTCGTCGGGATGGCTCTGTGCATACCAGCGTCGCAGGTGCTGGACGTAACGCCGACTGGCGGGATTCGGCCGATAGTAAAGCGGATAACGCTTGGACGACAGGCCGAACAATTGCTGCCAACGCCGGCGACGCTGCAATTGATAGGCATGCTGCACGGCATGGCCTGTCTCGTGACGAAGAATGGCCATGCATTCTGACCGGGTACTGCCCTCGGCCTCGAACATCATCTTCTTCTCGAGTTTCATGAGGCGAGGATGAGCGAGATAGAACGGGATGGCAACGCCTGGCACATGAGCCGGGCTGAACCACTCGCTCGAAATCCACATATGCGGGCGGAGCCGAAGGCCGCGATCCCCGAGTTCGTCGTGCAGCGCGCTGATACACTCCTCGAGCCAGGTGCCTTTGATCGTCACCTTCAAGCTACTGAAGCGTTGCTCGAGCAGCTCCTGATCCGACAGGTTTTCCCAGGGGTGTTTCCGAAGCGGCATAAAAATCCGTGACGACAAAAAACGTTGGTTTACACTGAAGTGGTGATTGCTATCGCGTTCGTGGTGGTGCGCTAGATAAAGTGATCGAGCTACGAGCAGGTTTGATGGACTCGTCGAGAGTGGCGAACCAAGATCAGCAGACGAGCGATTTCAGCACTCGCCTTTTGTAAGCAGAATTATTCTTCTGTACTCTCCGATTGACGCTCAACAAACCACCGCTCCTCTCGCGCAAGAGTTGCTCTGTCTTTGCACTTCGGACAACTAACGTCGGCTCCCACTTTGACGAGACTCTGCATGATTGATCTTGGCTCGCCACACGCTTCGCAATTCCAACTAACTGCATGCGGAACAAAAAAATAGTTACCGTTAGAATGATCTTCGGCATCGTATAGCTGGCCGCAATTCCCGCACTCGATCGGCTCTCCTTTTTCAAGAATTTCTGATCTGCGCTTAATAGGCGCCTCACAGTTTGAGCATGAGAATGCAACTGAAACCGCGAAATTTGCATTCCAGATCGTAGCGCTCAGAATATGTTGGAGTACATCGCGAATAGTGCCTACGCGCTTGCGAACTTCCTCGAAATCGAGCGACGCCCCCTCACGATCCTGCTTGATCGTCGGGACGTGTAGGTAGCTTCCAAGCCGTTGATACGATTTCGAAGCCCATTGGGTCTTCATGCGCCGATCTTCCCCCAACTCGATCCAAGGGCCATCAGGCTCGCCATCCCGCCCTTCACGCTTCATGCGAAGGCGAGCTGTCCGATCCGCGCCGGAGTCAATTCTGAGAAGCTCCCGCATAACTTTATCGGGCTGCCATACATCAATGGCCTTCAGCGGCACTTCGGGCAGATAGCCCTTCAAAAGCTCATAAGAGAGAGCTTCGATACACTTTCGCAGCTCTAAACATGCGTAAATCAAATCATCATTATCTGGCGATGCCAGTAATTTTTCAGCCTTCTCGAGCCGATTCTTGGCGAGATATCTATATTGCGCCACGAACTCCCCCCGACCAAGGTCTACGAGCCTGCCTAATCGAACTATGCTGGCAGCTTGAACTCAAACCCCAGCGTGGACACAACAAGCTCCAATACTTCTTCAGCAGCCTGCCATCCGCCGCAAAACTCTGGAGACATCGCGATTGTTGCAACTGAAACTCTACCATCGTCCAGCATTTTCCGCACCGCGCCGAAAACTGCGACAATGTAATCATCGGACATCAAACGGCGCTGCCCATCAAAAGCGTCATCGCAGAAGAAGTAATCAAGATCGATGTTCATAATCCATGGACCACGTTCATTGTTGATCCAGTATTCCAAACTTTCGAGAAGCTCCCATGGATGAACCTCAGCACCGTCATAGTCCGGTTTGTCGCCATCCTGATGAGTTACAAAATAGCAATTTGTTAGTTGTTGTCGGCACTTTTCTAAATGTAGCGACAAGTAATTATCGAACCGAAACAACGGGATGTCACTATCGAGGCCCGCATCGTACGAATAAGACAGATACTGTTCGACGTTTGTTGGCCATTCGCTTGGCCAAGCCTCCAACCACGTCTTCATTTGCGAGGATAGCGTATCGTAGTGTCGGTCGATATGAAATATGGAGTGCGGCTCCTTGTCGTTGACATGCCGTAACCAGCACCAAAGCGCTGCACGATGGTTATCCATCAAATAGACGCGTTCCGTCCGCCATAGAAAATTTTGATCGTAGCAGCCTGAGTGATTCCGCCCCTTAAATGGGACCAACCACTCAGCGATCGTATCGGTCGAGCTCATTTTCAAAACTCTACGTCGCGGATAATTTCTAGCTCGGCTATCGGCCCTGCTTCTGAAGCTTGACCATCAGTTACGTACAACAGACTCTGTTGTCCCCTATCAGATGCTTCAGCTTCAGCGACTTCATTAAATCGACGAAGACAAAGTGCGTCTCGCGATGCGTTCTTGATGCAGATATCTGCAGGCGCAAATCAGCCACCCGCCGATTGTGGCAAGCAATTGTTCCGATAAGATTTTTAGAACCGCCCGATTGGAGCGGGTAGAGGGAATCGAACCCTCGTATTCAGCTTGGAAGGCTGCTGCTCTACCATTGAGCTATACCCGCATGCCGCGTCAGGTAACACACAGCGCCGGGGGTCTCAACCTCTGTGCGGATAAAGTCCCCAGACGGTGTGCTTTCATGGCCCAGCGCTCTTCTTGTCGTCACCCGGCTTGACCGGGTGACCCAGTAGCCTCTGATCTCTCGGCTCGAGCCGCAGCGCTGGTGCCTACTGGATCCCCGCTTTCGCGGGGATGACAGGCGCGGCGCATTTTTGGCGAGAATGTTCCTATTTTGTTCTTGACGAATTTCCTGCAAGGATTATTGTCCCTGCCGTCCGGCCCCGATGAGAGGGGCGAGCGCGATCGTCACGTTCGCGGGGCCGGATGCGGTGGACGGCCAAAGTGAGGGCGTCGCGCGGTGCTCGGAAGACGTTCGCCTGCGGGCGGGACGGATCCTTGCCAGACCTGCCACTGGCTCGGAGACGGCTCACCTTCAGATGGACCGATGCTGGGAAACGCACGACGGGCGACCCTTGCGGCGGCGTCTGGCCAAAGTGCTCTGTCCCGGCTCATCGCCTTGGGCAAAGGGGTCGAAACGGGTCGAAGACCCCGGCGACACGAGCAAGCCGAACACCGCGTGCGGAACGTCGAGCTTGCTCGATCATTCCGAAAGTCCTGATGCATACCTTGCGGAGTACCGCATCGGCATCAGGCACCAAGGGTGCATCGGGCACCCGGCGTTCCGCACGCCCTCTTCCGGGAGGGTGAGGTGGGAATGCGCAAAACTCGGGCGCGCAAGCGCCGCGAGAATGCGATCGCATGAGTTCAGGAAATGACGGGGCTGTTTGACATTTGAATATGGAAACGACGCGCTGGTGCGCGTGGACTTCCTCCCCCTTGCGGGGAGGGTCCGCCGATAGGCGGGGGCTTGCCCCGGCGAAGCTCGAAGAGCGAAGACGGGTGGGGTCTATCCCCACGGTAGGACGGAGTGTGGGGAAGCACCCCACCCGTCTCGAACGCTACGCGTTCGATCCACCCTCCCCGCGTCGCGCGGCTGCGCCGCGCTAGGGGGAGGGAAAAGAAGATCACCAGGTGGCGAGCACCGAGCCCTTGAACTTCTCGTCGATGAACGCCTTCACCTCGGGCGACTGATAGCTTTCCACCAGCGTCTTCACCCAGGGCTTGTCCTTGTCGGCGCTGCGCACCACGATGATGTTCGCATACGGCCCCTTCGGATCCTCGCGCAGGATCGCGTCCTTCACCGGATCGAGGCCGGCCTGCGAGGCGTAATTGGTGTTGATGCCGGCGACGTCCACGTCAGGCAGCGTGCGCGGCAGCTGGGCGGCATCGACCTCGACGACCTTCAGCTTCTTCGGGTTCTCGGTGATGTCGAGCAGCGTCGGCTTGAAGCCGACGCCGTCCTTCAGCTTGATGATGCCCTTGTCGCGCAGCAGGATCAGCACGCGGCCGCCATTGGTCGGATCGTTCGGGATCGCCAGCGACGCGCCCGACTTCACCTCGTCAAAGCTCTTCACTTTCTTCGAATAGATGCCCATCGGGAAATTGATGGTGGTGCCGACGGAGACCAGCTTGAACTTGCGATCGGCCACCTGGTTGTCGAGATAAGGCTGATGCTGGAACGAATTGGCCTGCAGGTCGCCGGCATCCAGCGCCGCATTCGGCACCACATAGTCGGAGAATTCGACGATCTGGATGTCGAGGCCCTTCTTGGCGGCGACAGCCTTGGCGGCTTCCAGCACCTGCGCATGCGGGCCCGGCGTGACGCCGACCTTGATGGTCTCGGCAGATGCGACGGAGGTGAAGGCCGCGAGAGCGACGGCCGAGAGAAGAAGACGACGAAGAGACATCATGTTTTCCATTGTGAAGAAACGAAGGAGCCAGCGCGTGACCGCGCGTGCTCAGGAATGTCGCGAGCGCTTGTCG
The DNA here is from genome assembly GCA_943372615.1 of Bradyrhizobium ivorense. Taxonomy (GTDB): domain Bacteria; phylum Pseudomonadota; class Alphaproteobacteria; order Rhizobiales; family Xanthobacteraceae; genus Tardiphaga; species Tardiphaga ivorense_A. The sequence goes on from CALRZK010000157.1 coordinate 6,099, forward strand.
AGGCGACGCGAAATGAAATCGCCAAGGCTCTGCACGCCCTGCACGAGACAGATCAGCACGGCGACCACCGTGGCCATCACTTCCGGCATGAAGCGCTGATAGCCATAGCGAATGCCGAGGTCGCCGAGCCCGCCGCCACCGACGGCGCCGACCATGGCGGAATAACCGATCAGGCTGACGGTCGCCAGCGTCAGCGCCAGCGTCACCGCCGGCATCGCTTCGGGCAACAGCACCTTCCACACGATCTGCAGCGGCGAGGCGCCGAAGGCGCGCGCGGCTTCGACCAGGCCCTGATCGACTTCGCGGATCGCGCCTTCGATGACGCGGGCGATGAACGGCGTCGCCGCAATCGTCAGCGGCACCACGGCGGCGCTGGTGCCGATGGAGGTGCCGGCGATCAGGCGCGTCAGCGGCACGATGGCGACGACGAGAATGATGAAGGGCGTCGAGCGCGTCGCATTGACGACGAGGCCGATGAGGCGATTGACGTTCGGCGCCGGAAACAGTTCACCGGACCGGCTGGTGGCGAGAAAGATGCCAAGCGGCAGGCCGGCCAGCGTGCCGAAGATGCCGGCCAGCGCCACCATCACCAGCGTGTCCAGCGTGGACGACGCGATCATGTTGATGAGTTCAGGCGACATAGCCGAGATGCTCCACGGTGTTGCGGGTCGAGGTGAGATCGGCGATCAGTTTTGCCTGCAGCTCCGGCTCCGCGGCGACAGAAGCGATCAGCGTGCCGAACGGATGATCGGCGACATATTCGATCTGGCCATGCATGATGTTGAAGTCCACGCCATAAGCACGCGTCAGACGGGAGAGTACGGGCTCGTCGGCATCCGCGCCGGTGAAGGCGATGCGGATGACGGCCTGGCGGCCGGGCGCATAATCGGCCAGCAGGCGCGACTGCAGCCATTCCGGCACATTGCCGCCGGTGACTTCGCC
>CALRZK010000158.1:0-7026 GCA_943372615.1 Bradyrhizobium ivorense
ACTGGTCGCAGCTGCGAGGATTCGTGGGTCGTGGCTTCTGCTGTCGCTCCGTGGACTGAGCGCTTGCGGTACCTTGTGGCTGTACGCCCAGGGCTGCAGTCACCGGCTGTTGCTGCGCGCATGACCGCGACACTGGATCGTGTCACCAATGGCCGGCTTCTGATCAATGTCGTCACCGGCGGTGATCCCGTCGAGAACAAGGGCGACGGCATCTTCCTGCCGCATGACGAGCGCTATGCCGTCACGCGCGAGTTCCTCAATGTCTATAGCGATCTGCTTGCCGGCAAGACGGTCAATGTCGAAGGCAAACATATCCGTATCGAGGATGGTCGCCTCATTTTCCCTCCGGTGCAGTCACCACGCCCGCCATTGTATTTTGGCGGATCGTCCAATGCGGGCATCGATGTCGCCGTCGATACCGTGGATAAATATCTCACCTGGGGCGAACCGCCGGCACAGGTCGCCGAGAAGGTTGCACGGGTAAAGGCTGCCGCGGAGAAGCGCGGTCGCAAGCTTTCCTTCGGCATCCGCCTGCATGTGATCGTGCGCGAGACCAATGACGCCGCATGGGCGGCCGCGAATGATCTCATCAAATATGTCACCGACGATGTCATCGCCACTGCGCAGAAGACGCTGGCACGGCAGGACTCGGTCGGGCAGCAGCGCATGATGCAGTTACATGGCGGGCGTCGCGACAAGCTGGAGATCAGCCCCAATCTCTGGGCTGGCGTCGGTCTTGTCCGCGGTGGTGCCGGCACGGCGCTGGTGGGCGATGCGGAAACGGTAGCCGCGCGTATTCGCGAATACCAGGATGTCGGCGTCGATACTTTCATCATGTCCGGCTATCCGCATCTCGAAGAAGCCTATCGTTTCGCCGAACTCGTTTTCCCGCTGCTGTCGCTGCAGCAGCACGACAATGTCACGCCGCTCCGCGCCCGCACCGGACCGGTCGGCGAGATCGTCGCCAATGAGCATCGCGCGCAGAGCGCGTCATAACCTGCAGGCATTCCCATCATGAGCGTTGTTGAAATCCTTCCCCGCGCGCGCAGCCTTCGCCTGCCGCGTATCGATGGCCTCGCGCAGTGGATCGTTCCGCTGGTGATCCTGATTGTCTGGCAGGCTGCCAGCGTGACGGGTTTCATGCCGTCGCGGGTCATGCCTGCGCCGAGCGATGTCGCGGTGGCCGGCTGGAAGCTGCTGCTGTCGGGCGAACTGGCCCAGAATATCTGGGTGTCGTTCTGGCGTGCGTCGGTCGGCTTCCTGATCGGTGGCAGTATCGGCTTCGCTTTCGGCCTCGCCAATGGCCTGTCGAAGCTGTCGAGCAATCTCACCGACACGACGCTGCAAATGGTGCGAAACGTACCGCATCTGGCACTGATCCCGCTGGTCATTCTGTGGTTCGGTATCGATGAATCGGCGAAACTGTTCCTGGTCGCGCTCGGCGTATTCTTTCCGATCTATATCAACACCCTGCACGGCATTCGCACCGTTGATCCGCAGCTCATCGAAATGGGCCGCATCTACGGCATGTCGAATAGCGAGCTGTTCCGCCGCGTGATCTTCCCTGGCGCGCTGCCGTCGATCTTCGTCGGCGTGCGGTTCGCGCTCGGCATCATGTGGCTGACGCTGATCGTTGCCGAGACCATCGCCGCTTCGTCGGGTCTCGGTTACATGGCGATGCAGGCACGCGAGTTCATGCAGATCGATGTCGTCGTGTTGAGCATCCTGATCTATGCGCTGCTCGGCAAGGTCGCCGATAGCGCGTCCCGTCTGCTTGAACGCCTGACACTGTCCTGGCACCCGGCCTTCCAGAAACACTGAGCGACATCGAAAGCGAGAGTTCTGACATGACCCTTCGGCAATCCCTTCGCCTCAGCCACGCCGAAGCCCAGCGTGTCGAAGCCCCCGCCGGTGTCGAGCAGGCGCTCGCCCAGCAGGCGCGTCGTTCGCAGCAAAAGCGCGGCGGCGCAGCGCTCACCATCCGCGGCCTGCGCAAGGCATTCGGTGACAACGAGGTTCTGCGTGGCATCGATCTGCACATTCCGGCCGGCCAGTTCGTTGCCATTGTCGGCCAGAGCGGTTGCGGCAAGAGCACGCTGCTGCGTCTGATCGCCGGGCTCGAAAAGCCGACGGCCGGCACCATCAGCTTCAGCGAAGATACGCGCGCCGAGGATATCCGCGTCATGTTCCAGGAGCCGCGTCTGCTGCCCTGGGCCAGCGTGCTGTCCAATGTCGAAGTCGGTCTTGGTCGTGACCGCCAGAAGGCCGATGCCAAGGCCCGCGCTGAACACGCCCTTGGTGAAGTCGGCCTCGCGGAAAAGCGCGACCAGTGGCCTTCGGTGCTGTCCGGCGGGCAAAAGCAGCGCGTTGCATTGGCTCGCGCCCTGGTCAGCCATCCGCGCGTATTGGCGCTGGACGAGCCGCTTGGTGCCCTCGATGCGCTCACGCGGATCTCGATGCAGGGCCTTCTCAATCGCGTCTGGGCGGATCAGGGCTTTACCTCGATCCTCGTGACCCATGATGTGTCCGAAGCCGTAGCTTTGGCCGATCGTGTGCTCGTGATTGAAGAAGGCCGCATCGCACACGATATCACTGTCGATATTGCACGCCCCCGCCAGCATGGCGCTGCCGATCAGGCCGCGCTTGAGGGCGAGATTCTCCGCAATCTGCTCGGCGCGGACGTCTAGTCATTACCTGCGAGGCCGCCATGAATTCAATTGTGCGCAACATCACGTTCGATCGGGACGCGCCGTCCGATGCATTCCGTAAAGCCATGCGGTCTTTGGCGGGCGGCGTCAGCGTCATCACCGTCGGTCGCGGCAAGGATATTACGGGCATGACGGTGACATCCGTGTCGTCGCTGTCGGTCGAACCGCCCACGTTGATCGTCAGCGTCAACCGACAGTCGTCGTCCTGGCCGCTTTTGCAGCGCTATGGTGCTTTCGGCGTGAATATTCTCTCGGCTGATCAGGTCGATGTTGCCGAGCGTTTCTCCGGCAAGGATGGATTGAAAGGCGCTGAACGTTTTACCGGTGCGCAGTGGGTGACGCGCGCGACGGGCGTTCCGTTGCTGTCCGGTGCACTCGCCGCCATCGATTGCGAAGTGGAAGAGGTGATCGAGCGGCATTCCCATGCCATCGTCATCGGCCGCGTCCGCGATGTCGTGACCGCCTCTCCGCATACGGCGCTGACCTATTGGGACGGACAATATGTGGCGATCGATCAGGATGAGGACAACATCAAGCTCGCTGAAGTGAGCTTGCCGACGCCGCGGGCGCTGCGGGAGATCTGACGACTATTTGGTCAACAGCGCAAAAGCACCGTTCCAGTCCGCCGATGGCGGACTTTCGCGATATTCCCGGACCCGCTTCTCATAAAGCTTGTACAGCGCTTCCAATTGGTGGGCGACATCCGAGCCGCGCCCGCGCTCGATCGCAAACAATGCGCCGTCCCAGTCGCGATTGCGATAGCAGGCCAGCATCTCAATGGTGAGATTGCGCAACTGCTGGAAATGCTCCGAACGCGCCATGTCCTCACGACCGGCGACGGCATAGATCACTTCCGGCTCGGTCTTGCCCTTCACCATGATGAAGTCGAGCTCAAGGATCGCAAACTTGTCCTTGGCTGCCAGCGCCGTCTTTGAACCGACGATGATCGGGAAACCGTATTCCTTCGATTGCCCTTCAAGCCGCGAGGCGAGGTTCACGCTGTCACCCAGCACCGAATAGTCGAAGCGCAGGTCGGAGCCCATATTGCCGACAACGCAGATGCCGGTGTTCAGGCCAATGCCGACATTGAGCGGGATGTAGGCGTGACCGCCATGGGCGGCCACGTCTTCGCGCCGCTTGTTGAGCACATCGATCCTTTCCAGCATGTCGAGTGCGGCATGACAGGCATTGATCTGGTGCTCGCTGTCATCCAGCGGGGCGTTCCAGAATGCCATGATGGCGTCGCCCATATATTTGTCGATGGTGCCCTTGCGATCGAGGATCGCATTGGTGAGCGGCGTCAGGAAGCGGTTCATCAGCGTGGTCAAGCCATGCGGATCGTGCTTGTAGGACTCCGAGATGGTGGTGAAGCCGCGCACGTCCGAGAACATGATCGTCATCTCGCGCTCCTCACCGCCAAGCTTCAGCTTTTCCGGCGATTGCGCGAGCTGTGCGACCAGGGCTGGCGATAGATACTGGCTAAATGCCGAGCGAATGCGGCGACGTTGCGCTTGTTCGCGCACAAAATTGCTGAAGATGAGCGTGAGATAGATCAGCGTGGTCGAGAGCAGCGGGTAGGTGAAGTCAATCAGTAGGCGCTGGCTCGTGTAGAAATACCAAGATGTGCCGATGAGAACGGCTGCGAAGATCGAGCCCAGAATGACCAATGTGATCGGCCCAAACATCGGTGCCAGCCAGATCACAACGATGCCAAGGATGATGGCGGTGATCAGTTCGGCGCCGATCGCATAATTCGGTTGGGAGAGGATCGTCTTGGTCAGCGCGCTTTCGAGTACCTGTGCATGTACCTCGACACCGGGCAGGGACGCATCCAGCGGCGTCGTCTTGACGTCAAGCAGTCCGACCGCCGATGTGCCAATCAGCACGAGTTTACGCGCAATGGCTTGCGGTGGCGCGGTGCCATCGAGAATATCGGCGGCTGACACATAGATGCTCGTGTCATGTTTGGCGAAATGGACCCAGAGCTGGCCGTTACGGTCGGTGGGGATTTCGAGGCCGCGCACGCCGATGCTCTTGATGCCGGCGCGATCGGATTTGACCAGGACGGTGTCATTGCCTGAGGCGACGCGCAGCATCTCGAAGCTGAGCGACGGCATGGTGATGCCCTGGGTCTGCATCAGCATCGGCACGCGGCGCACGATGCCGTCGCGCTCATTGCGGATCGAGAAAATGCCGCGGCCGGAGGCCGCATTCTCGATCAGCTCAATATTGCGCAGCAGGCCGGGAAAATTCAGCATGAAGGGCTGCGGCTCGCCGCCAAGTGTCGCAAGGCCGGTGACCGGCAGCTTCTTGTCGAGCTCGCGCAGCACATAAGGGAGGCCTGACTCGCCGAGCACCACGCGTGATCGCTTGATGGCATCGGCGAAGACCTGATCGTTGCTCGGCAGCGCCTTCAATCTGGCGCGGGTGTCCTCGTCGAGGCCGGCAAAGGTGGTCGCTGCGAGATCAGGATTGAGCCGGTCCGGCTCGGGAAACACCACGTCGAAGGCGATCACCACGGCGCCCATCATGCGTAGCCGTGTCACGAGGTCCGCCAGCAATGTCCGCGGCCATGGAAATTGACCGTATTTCTGGATGCTCTTCTCGTCGATGTCGACGATCGCGACAGGCTTCGCCGTCTTCACCCGTGGTTCGATCACCTGATAGGTGTCGAAGCTACGCAGGCGCAGCTCCTCAAGCGCGGGAATGTCGGCGATGCGCAGGGCGGCCAGCGCGAGCAGAAGCACGAGGCAAAATGCGCGTGCCTTGCCAAACCGCCGCGCCAGCCGTCTCAGTCGCCGTCCTAGCTTCATGGTGTCAGCGTCACTTCTCGCGGAATGCGCGCATGAACTGGTCGCTGAGCGGCTTGGCCAGGTAGGAGAGCATGGTGCGCTCGCCGGTCTGCACAAAGGCCTCCACCGGCATGCCGGGGATCAGCCGGACATCGCCGAGCCGCGCCACTTCCGACGGCGGCAGCGAGATGCGGATCGTGTAATAGGCCTGCCCGGTGCGCTGGTCGGTGGTGGTGTCGGCGGAGACACGGCTGACTTCGCCGTTCAGCTCCGGCGTGGTGCGCTGGTTGAAGGCGGTGAGGCGGAGCACGGTCTTCTGGCCGATCAGAAGCTTGTCGATGTCCTGGGGATTGACGCGAGCTTCGACCGAAAGGCTATCGGTCTGCGGCACGATCAGCATCAGCGTGTCGCCAGCCGTGATGACGCCACCCACGGTGTGGACATTGGACTGCAGCACCACGCCATCCTGCGGTGCGCGAATGTCGATGCGGCGGAGCTGGTCCTCGGCCGTCACCTTGCGTTCGACGAATTCGCCGATCTTGTCATTGGTCTCGCGCAGGTCCTTGGACACTTCGCTGACCAGATCCTTGTCGATCTGGAAGATTTGCAATTCGATCTCGGTGATCTTGCCCTTGGCCTGTGCCCGCGCGGCGATGAATTGTGCGCGCTCACCGGCCAGGCGGGCCGCATCGCGCTCCAGCACAGTGAGGCGCGAGATCTGGACGAGCTGTTGGTCGAACAGGCCGCGAACGCCGACCAGCTCCTTCTCAACCAGCGCGATCTCGCGAGTCTTCGCCTGTTCCTGCGCGCTGAGGCCTGCGATCTCCTCGTTCAGCTGCGAGATACGCTCGCGCAATTGTTGCTTCTGGCCGACGCGGCCGGTGGAGCGCACATTGAACAGCTTCGTTTCGCTGCCGATGACATTCTTCACGTCATCATCGGCCATTTGGTCGAGCAGCTGCGGCGGGAAGGTGATGCGATCCGCCCCGCGCTGCTCGGCCTCGAGACGCGCTGCGCGTGCCCACAGGCCATTGAGATTCTTGGTGACGATCGCAAGGCCCGCCTTGGTCACTGTGTCATCCAGGCGCACCACCACATCGCCGGCCTTCACGATGTCGCCGTCGCGGGCGCGGACTTCACCGACCACGCCGCCTGTTGGGTGTTGCACCTTCTTGACGTTGGAATCGACCACCACCGAGCCCGGCGCGATCAGGGCGCCGGCGAGTTGTGCCGTCGCGGCCCAACCGCCAAGACCGCCACCGAGCACAAGTACCACGGCGAGGCCGATGATCAGGTGAAAGCGGATCGAACGCTGTGATGAGGTCTTGGGGGTCGTCATGGCTTGGCCACTCCGCCATCGGCAACGATCTTGATCGGCTGCGGAGCTGGGCGTTGCAGCACCTGACCGAGCACTTGTTCCTTCGGCCCGAAAGCCTGCATGCGGCCATCCTTCAGCACCAGCAGCATGTCCACGCCTTCAATGCCGATCGGTCGATGCGCCACGACGATCACGATGGCGCCGCGCG
>CALRZK010000159.1:0-7017 GCA_943372615.1 Bradyrhizobium ivorense
GAGACACCGGCCGGCGTGTTTGCGATCCTGGAGAAGAACAAGGATCACCGCTCCAACATGTATGACGATGCGCATATGCCGAATATGCAGCGCATCACCTGGAACGGCGTCGCGCTGCATGGCGGCCCGTTGCCCGGCTATGCTGCCTCGCATGGTTGCGTGCGCATGCCTTATGGTTTCGCCGACAAGATGTTCGACAAGACGCGGATCGGTATGCGCGTGATCGTCTCGCCGGTGGATGCAACACCGGTCGATATTGCGCATCCGGCGCTGCTGGTGCCGAAGCCCGAGGTGATCGCCGCCGCGCCAGCGCGCGCTGAGGCCGCGACGCGTGAGGCGGCAGAAGCGGCCACTGCCGCTGCCGATGCAAAGAAGCTCGCCGCAAGCACAGCGCGCGAGGCGAAGCCGTTGCCGGCCGCGTTGCGCAAGCTGGAGTCTGCCAAGACCCGCGCCGACGCCCAGCTTGCATCTGCTGACAAGGCGCTGGCCGCAGCCTCTACCGATCAGGCGAAGGCGCGCGCGGAGGAGGCACAGCAGAAGGCAGCTGCGAAGGCTGCCGAACTCACCACGCAGCTCGAGACAACCAAGGCTGACACGACGGCCCGGCTCGATGCGGCCACGGCCGCCAAGGATGCTTCCAAGGCCGCGGACGCCAGGAAAGCCGCTACGGCGACCGCGGCCCTCGACGCAAAACTCGCCGCCGAGCCGGTCTCGATCTATATCAGCCGCGAGACGCAGAAACTGTATGTCCGCCGCAACACACATAAGCCGGCGCCGGATGGTGGTGGTGAGGTGTTCGACTTCAGCATCGAAGTGCCGGTCACCATCCGCGATGCCGACAAGCCGATCGGCACGCATGTGTTCACAGCGATGGCCCAGGATGGCGCGGGCCTGCGCTGGAGTGCGGTGACCATCGACGACGGTGACAATGCCAAGGCTGCGCTCGATCGCATCACCATCCCGCAGGAGGTGCTCGACCGTATCGGGCCGACGGCGCTGCCGCGCTCCTCGATCGTGATTTCCGACGAGCCGCTGAGTGCCGAAACCAACTACCGGACCGAATTCGTCACCGTGCTGAACAACCATCCGCAGGGCGGCTTCGTCACCCGCAAGCCGACGCCCAAGCCAGAGATGGATGTGGCCAGCAGCGATGACGGTTATGACGACGGTTTCAACAGCATGTTCTTCCCGCGCGAGCGCGCGCCGCAGCGCAATGATATGCGCCGCCGCAGCGGCCAGAATGAGCGGCCGGTGTATCAGCGGAACTGGTGGGAATAAGGACGGCGGGCATTCCTGCTTCCGTGCGTTAACCTCTCGGTAACCGCATTTATTCAGATCTTAATCAAAGCGTGAACAATTCGTTTCATGCTCGGATTATTGCTTCGGCAACATCGGATTTGAACAATGACATTGCGGTTCACCACCCTGATCGTCGCCGTGGCGGCGAGTGCTTCGACAGCTTACGCGCAGACGCCCGCGCCGGCACCTGCGAAAGCGCCGAACGCCAATGCGGCGATCATCGATACCAAGGGCATGACGCCGGAGCAGCGCTCCGCGGCGATCCTCGCGCAGTATAGCGAACCGGTCTTCGATCCGCAGTCGGCGCAGCGCACCGAAGAGGCCATCAAACGCTACAAGGCCATCGCCGCGAAGGGCGGCTGGCCGATGATTCCGGCCGAGGCGAAATATGCAGTTGGCGCAGAAGGGCCGAATGTCGAGCTGCTGCGGCGGCGGCTGGTCATCACCGGCGATCTGTTCACGGTGGAAAGCAGCGGTCCCTACAATGACGAGCTCATTGCCGGCGTGAAGCGCTATCAACTGCGTAATGGCTTGCTGGCGACCGGCCTCGTCGGCCCGCGTACACTCGTGGCGCTGAATGTGTCGGTGGACAAGCGCATCCAGCAGCTCGAGGCCTCGCTGCAGCGGATGCAGGCGATCGGCTTCAAATTCGGCGAACGCTATGTGGTGGTGAACATCCCCGCCGCCTATGCGGAGGCGATCGAGGGCGACAAGGTGGTGCGGCGTTATCGCGTCATTGTCGGCAAGAGCGAGAAACCGTCGCCGACGGTCACCTCGCAGATCAGCAACGTCAATCTCAATCCGACCTGGACGGTGCCGTCTTCCATCACCAAACACGAGATCTCCGCGCGGATGCGAAAGGATCCGGGCTATCTCGCGCGCATGCATATGCAAGTGCTGGACGGACGCGGCAATGCGCTGGATCCAGCGAGCGTCGACTGGAGCGAGGGCAAGGTACCGGATGTCACCGTGCGGCAGGACCCAGGTGAGTGGAATGCACTCGGCCGCGTGCGCATCGACATGCCGAATTCCTACGCCGTCTATATGCACGATACCAATCAGCGCAATCTGTTCGCCAATGATTATCGCTTTGACTCCCATGGCTGTGCCCGCGTCGACAATGTGCGCGATCTCGCGGCATGGCTGCTGAAGGATACGGCGAACTGGGATCGCACCCAGATCGATCTCGGCATCGCAACCGGGCAGCGGCTGGATATCAAGCTGAGCAAGAGCGTGCCGGTGGCGTGGGTTTATCTCACGGCCTGGATGGCACGCGATGGCATCGTGCAATTCCGCAATGACATCTACGATCAGGACGCGCAGCTCAACGAGGCAGCTGCTGACATCAAGGCGTTCCTGAATCCAACCAGTGAGCCGGTGACGCGCTGACCTCTTATCGGACGTCCTTCTCCGCATAGGCTCCATGCATCGATAAGCCGCTGGTTTACAGCGGCGTCGCCGCCAGCTTAGCTTCCAGTCAGCAATAACCTTGTTGAACGGATCACGACATGACTTTGGCGATGACCTGGGATGAATGGGCGAAGCACGATGCGATCGGGCTGGCCGAGCGCGTGCACAAGGGCGAACTCAAGCCCGCCGAGCTGGCAGCGCAGGCCGCCGCCGGCATCGCCAGGACCAATCCCGCGCTCGATGCTGTCGTTGAGGTATTCGACGATGTGGTGGCCGATCCGCTGAAGGATGGCATGAATCCGGACGGCGTGTTCGGTGGCGTGCCTTATCTCATGAAAGATCTCGGACCGACGCTGAAGGGGCGCCTGCAGGAATTCGGCTCGCAGATCATGCAGGGCAATCGCCCGGCGCAGGACAGCTTCCTCACCGGTAAGATCCGCAAGGCCGGGCTCAACATCATCGGCCGCAGCACAACGCCGGAATTCGGCGTGTGCAGCTCTGCCGAGAACAAATTCTATGTCACGCGCAATCCATGGAATACTGAGTTTTCGAGCTGCGGCTCGTCAGCCGGCTCGTCCGCGATGGTGGGCGCTGGCGCGTTGCCGATTGCCCATGCCACCGATGGTGGCGGCTCGATCCGCATCCCTGCTGGCGTCTGCGGCACCATCGGCCTGAAGGTCTCGCGCGGCGTCTATTCGCTGGCGCCGGCTTTGTCCGATCTCTCGGGCCTGGTCTCGATCCAGGGTTGCACCAGCCGGACGGTGCGCGATACTGCGGCCTTCCTGGACAATGTGCGCGGTGGCGCGCCCGGCGAATTCATGCCGTTCTGGTCGCCGGCCGAACCTGCGAGCGAAATGATCAAGCGCGATCCCGGCAAACTGCGGATCGCGCTCTCGCATGAATGGGGCGACGCGAAAGCGCCGCCACATTTTGTGGCCGAGCTCACGCGCGTCGGCAAGCTGCTCGAAAGCCTCGGCCATCATGTGGAATGGGTGCTGCCCGAAGTCGATTTCCGCGCCGCCTTCGCAGCACAGACCACGTGCTATATCAGCAATTTCGCGCAGGTCATCGCCGGCCATCTGGCGCGGCTCGGGCTGGACAAGCCGACGACCGATCTTCTCGAGCCGATCAATATCAAGATCTGGGAGGAGGGGATGAAGACCTCCTATACCGAGCGCAATGCGATGCAGGCGGTGTTCAACACCACGTCGCGCGCCTTCGGCAATTTCTTCGAGCGTTACGACATCATCCTGACCCCGATCACGGCAAAATCGACGCCGAAGATCGGCACCACGGAATATCTCTCGATGAGCGACAATCCGTCGGTGCATGACTGGTTCGCCAATCTGTGGACGTTCTTCGCCTATACGCCGCTGGCCAATCTCTGCGGCATTCCCGGCATCTCGCTGCCGCTCGCGAGCCAGGAGCATGGATTGCCGCTCGGTATCCAGGCGCAGGCGAAGCAGGCCAATGACGGGCTGCTGCTGCAGCTTGCCGCACAGATTGAACGTGCGATCAGCGGCAAGTGGAACGACGGCAAGGTGCCTGCGACGCATGTGACGCAGGGCTAATCCGCGGCACTGTAAGTGCGCTCTCGTGATCTGGAACGGGAGCGCAACTCGCGGATTGATCCGTCGTCTCTCCCCAACGCCGAGCCGACGACTATGCCTCCCATGCGCCGCAAGGCCGATCTGCCACAAAAGGTTTGCGCAGCCTGCGGACGGTCATTCAGCTGGCGGAAGAAGTGGGCGAGGGATTGGGAGCGGGTCAAGACGTGCTCGGATCGTTGCAAGGGCGATCTGCGTCGCAAGGGAGATCGTGCGGCGCAGGTCAGCGGTGATCGCCTGTGAAACGTTTGCGACTCGTGCTGGGCGATCAGCTCACCCGCAATGTCGCATCGTTGCGCGACTATGCGGACGGCGACATTGTTGTCATGGCCGAAGTCTCCGGCGAGGCCACCTATGTCAAACATCACAAGCAGAAGGTCGTCTTCATCCTGTCGGCGATGCGGCATTTCGCTGAAGAGCTGCGCGCTGATGGAATAACAGTCGATTACGTCAAGCTCGACGATCCCGGCAATAGCGGCTCGATCTCCGGCGAACTGCGCCGAGTGGTGGCGCTTCACAAGCCGGCCAAAGTCATCATCACATCGCCTGGCGAGTGGCGCCTGCTGTCGGACTTCAAGGCGCTCGATCTTGGTGTCCCCGTCGAGATCCGTGAAGATGATCGCTTCTTCGCCACGACCTCGCGCTTCGCGGCGTGGGCTGCGGATCGCAAAGTAATGCGGATGGAGTTCTTCTATCGCGAGATGCGCCGCGAGACTGACCTGCTGATGGAAGGCGATGCGCCTGCCGGCGGGCAGTGGAATTACGATCACGACAACCGCAAGCGCCTGCCGAAGTCACAGGCTGTGCCGGCGCGTTTCGGATTTGCGCCGGACCGGATCACGCAGGAAGTCATCGCGTTGGTGCAGGATCGTTTCGCCGATCACTTTGGCGATCTCGACGGCTTCGAATGGGCGGTGACGCGCAAGGATGCATTGCGGTCGCTCGACGATTTCCTGATGAATGCGCTGCCGAATTTCGGCAAGTATCAGGATGCGATGGCGTCAGGCGAGCCGTTTGTATTTCACGCTGTCATCTCGCCCTATCTCAACACGGGGCTTTTGATGGTGCGCGAAGTCTGCATCGCGGCGGAACGCGAATATATCGAATGCCGTGCGCCGCTGAATGCGGTGGAAGGCTTTATCCGCCAGATACTGGGATGGCGCGAGTATGTCCGCGGCGTCTACTGGCTGAAGATGCCGGACTACGCGGAGACTAATGAGCTCAATGCAACACGGCCTTTGCCATGGCTTTACTGGTCCGGTGAAACCAACATGCATTGCATGGCGGAAGCGATCGGGCAGACCAAACGCACAGCCTATTCGCACCATATCCAGCGACTGATGGTGACCGGTAACTTCGCGCTGCTCGCAGGCATTGCGCCGAAAGAGATCGCCGAATGGTATCTCGTCGTCTATGCCGACGCCTTCGAATGGGTGGAGCTGCCGAATGTGCAGGGCATGTCGCAATTCGCCGATGGCGGTCTGCTGGCATCGAAGCCCTATGCATCCTCGGGCGCCTATATCGACCGGATGTCCGATTTCTGCCCGAGCTGTGCCTATGACGTGAAAGTCAAATCCGGCCCGAAGGCGTGCCCGTTCAATTTTCTCTATTGGGCCTTCCTGATCCGTAATGCCGCGAAGCTGCGCACGAACCAGCGCATGGCGATGCCCTATCGCACGCTGGCTGGATGGGACGAGGGCCACAAGGCGACGATCACCGCTGAGGCCGAGGCATTTTTGGATGGGCTGGCAATCGATCCTTAAGGCGGCGATCACTCCGCCGCGATCGCTGCCGGCTTCGCGCGCTTCTTCACGCGCTTGATCGTGCCAGAGAAGGTAAACAGCTTGCGCCCGCCCGTCTGCAGCACGCCGCGCAAAAAGATCAGCGAGCCGCCCACACGCGTCATCTCACCATCGCATTCGATCAGGTCGCCGACCCGGCCGGCATCGAGGAATTCGCAGGCGAAGGAGACGGTGATGCCGGGGCCGGCCAGTTCGCGGGAGGAGAGGGCGAACAGGCAGTAATCGGCAAAGGTCATGAAGCAGCCGCCATGGACGTTCTTCATGCCGTTGAGGTGCCGCGGCTCGACCCGGAAGGCGCAGCGGATGCGGCCGTCGGCCTCCACCTTGTGCCAGAACGGGCCGGACAGCGATTCGAAGGAATCGCGTTTCCAGGTGCTCCAGCCGGCGAATTCCCCCTCGGTTTCGGTATAGACGTCGGAACTGAACGGGATGACGGCGTCGGCGGGCACATTCACGGTGGGGAACTCCTTGGATTGGCGGCGAAAAGTGTTAAATCCGATCCGTCCGGCGGGCGCAATCCGGCCTCCGCGCAGGGCGATATGCAGGCCCACTGAGGGCCGGATGGCACTTTTCGGGCAAAGCTTGGGACATGCGGGGAACGGGCCTGAATAAGGCCTTTTCCGGCTGCTCCGATCTTTCTATGAAGAGCCCTTCCCAGAGCCAAACTCGACGACTGGACCCCATGACCGAGCCAAAGATCACTCCCGAACTCGTCGCCTCCCACGGCCTCAAGCCCGACGAGTATGAGCGCATCCTGAAGCTGATCGGACGCGAGCCGACTTTTACCGAACTCGGCATCTTCTCGGCCATGTGGAACGAGCATTGCTCGTATAAGTCCTCGCGCATCCATCTGAAGGGTTTGCCGACCAAGGCGCCCTGGGTGCTGCAGGGACCAGGCG
>CALRZK010000160.1:0-6993 GCA_943372615.1 Bradyrhizobium ivorense
GGACGGATCTTGACGTCATTCTCATGTGCATCCCGCACGATTTGCGACGGTGCATAAAACCCCATTGGCTGCGAATTCAACAACGCGCAGCAGAAGGCATCAGGATGATAATGCTTCAGCCATGACGACACATAGACGAGCTGCGCGAATGCGGCAGCGTGACTTTCCGGAAAGCCGTAGCTGCCGAAGCCCTTGATCTGCTCGAAGCAATTTCTGGCGAAGGTCTCGTCATAGCCGCGCCGGGTCATGTTGCCGACCATCTTCTCTTCGAAACTTCCGATGGTGCCGACATTACGGAAGGTCGCCATGGCACGGCGCAAGCCATTGGCTTCTTCCGGGGTAAACTCCGCAGCCTCGATGGCGATGCGCATCGCCTGCTCCTGAAACAGAGGTACGCCAAGCGTCTTGTTCAAAACCTTGTACAGCTCGTTCTTGTCGCCACCTTTTGGGGCGGGATATTCGATATCCGCGGGATTCATCTCCCGACGTTTGAGATAGGGATGCACCATGTCACCCTGGATCGGGCCGGGACGGACGATCGCGACTTCGATGACAAGATCGTAAAAGGTTTTTGGCTTCAGCCGCGGCAGCATGTTCATTTGCGCACGGCTTTCAACCTGGAATACACCGAGCGATTCACCACGCTGAAGCATCGCGAAAACCGGTGGAGCGTCGAGGCCTTCTGCCTTGATGTCTTTCAACTCGTAACGCTGGTGCTTGTGGCGGAAGATCAGCTCGAAACATTTGCGGATGCAGGTCAGCATGCCCAGAGCAAGCACGTCGACCTTCATCATTTTCATCGTATCGACGTCGTCCTTGTCCCATTCGATAAAAGTGCGGTCGTCCATCGCCGCATTGCCGATCGGCACATAGGTATCGAGATTGTCCTGCGTCAGCACATAGCCACCGACATGCTGCGAGAGATGGCGTGGAAATTCGATCAGTTGCGTCGCGAGAGCAACCGCCTGCACGATGGCCGGATTGGACGGGTCGAGCCCGGCCTGTTTCACCTGCATCTCGTTGAGGCCCTTGCCCCAACTGCCCCAGACGGTGTCAGCCAGCGCCGAAGTGACGTCTTCGGTCAGTCCGAGCGCCTTGCCGACATCGCGGATTGCCGAGCGCGGGCGATAGTGGATTACGGTGGCGATGATCGCGGCACGATGACGGCCGTAGCGGCGATAGACATATTGCATCACCTCCTCGCGCCGGACATGCTCGAAATCGACATCGATGTCCGGCGGCTCCAGGCGCTCCTTGGAGATAAAACGTTCAAACAGGAGATCGACTTCGGCGGGATTCACCGAGGTGATATCGAGCATATAGCAAACCGCGGAATTCGCTGCCGAGCCGCGGCCCTGACACAGAATTCTCTGCTCTCTCGCCCATCGAACGATGTCATGGACGGTCAAGAAGTAATGCGCGTATTCGAGTTCTCGAATAAGCGCGAGCTCCTTGTTCAGCGTCTCGATGAGCTTCACATCTTCCTGGCCGGGAAAATGCCGGCGATAGCCCTCCCATGTCAGGTCTTCGAGATGCCCCTGCGCAGTCTTCCCTGGCGGAACGGGCTCATCGGGATACTGGTATTTGAGCTGGTCGAGGGTGAAGGTGATGCGCTCCGAAAACCGGATCGTCTCGGCAATCGCCTCCGGATAATCGCGGAATAGCCGCGCCATCTCGGGGGCTGATTTGAGATGTCGTTCGGCATTGGCCTGCAGCCGGCGGCCGACCTTGTCGATGGTCGTCTTCTCGCGGATACAAGTCAGCACATCCTGCAGCGGTCGCTGGTGATAGGCGTGATACAGCACCTCGTTAGTTGCAAGCAGTGGCACACGGGCTGTGCCCGCGATCCGTTCGAGCCGCGCCAGACGTCGCTTGTCATCGCCGTGATGCCAAAAGCTGGCAGCGAGCCACACATGATCGGGACATGCCTGGGCCAGACGCTCCAGCGTCTTGAGCGCCACGACCTTGTCGAAGCGATGCGGCAGGGAAAGGATGCAGAGTTGACCTTCGGCAAAATCGATCAGATCGGCCAGCGCAAGATGGCATTCGCCTTTATCCGCCTTCAGCTTCCCGCGGCTGAGCAGCTGGCATAGCCGTCCATAGGCATCGCGATCCCGGGGATAGACGATGATGTCGGGCGTGCCGTCGATGAAAACGAGACGCGCACCGATCAGCAGCCGCGGCGGATACGGGATATCCTTTTTGCCCAATTCGTCATAGGCGCGCACCACGCCGGCCAGCGTGTTGTGATCGGCAATGCCGATGGTGGACAGGCCGATCTCGCTCGCCTGCTGCACATAATCTTGCGGATGCGAGCCGCCATGCAGGAACGAGAAGTTGGTGGTGATACCTAGTTCGGCATAGGCTGGCACCGATGGCTTGGCCGGACGCTTGCTCACGCGAACATCCCATGGACAAACCATTTGGGCTCAACGAGATTTTCCTCGTCGTCTTTGATTTCACCGTAGAGACCATCGCGGAAAATCCAGAGCCGCTGTCCGATATCGTCCTCGATGCGAAAGTAATCGCGTGTCAGCTGCAGCTCTTGTGAACGCCACCATTCCATGGCGATACGTTCGGGGCCTTCGGCACGGCGCACCATGCGGTTGATGCGGCGCCATGTGAAAGACTGCGGCGGCTTGTCGGGGACTTCAGCGAGCGCGACATTTATCGGCTCCGGCCGTTCGAACAAACGCAGCGGACGCAGCGGCGGTTCGCCGGTGATGCGGAGTGGCCATGGCGCAAGCGATGCTTCGATCAGTCCCCACTGCGCCGGCATCGGACTCGCTTCCAGTTCCGGAACATGCGTATCCAAGGGCAAATGCACGAGCACGCGGCGCGGGCCAATGCGGGCCGAGAGACGGTCGACCAGACCGATCACCTCGTCATTGTCCTGGGCGCGGCTGTCGAGATCGCTCTGCTGCTGCACCACACTTTCGGTGTGGCTGGCCGACAGGCGGATCATGTCGAAGCCGAAGCCGGGATCGAGCGGGTCCGCAATGGCATCGAGGCGCTCGCGGAACAGGCGATCGATGACCTCGACGCGGTTCACAGCCTGCCCGGTCTGTGCAGCGATGACGCGGACGACGCCGTCGGTGCGGAAGAAGGCTGCCTCCAGCAGGCGCGCGCCTTTGCCCTGCTTGTCCATCGCCGCGATCAGCATGCCGGCCAGGGCATGCAGCGTCGTGGTGATCACGGCATCAGTCGCAATCGGTTCGGGAAAGCGTTTCTCGACGATGTAATCCGGCAGCGGTTTTCGCGGGCTAATCGGGCTGTCGCCCTGCCCCAGCGCCGCGTCCAGCAAGGCGGTGAAAGCCGCGCCAAAACGCGCGGTGATCTCGGCGCGGCCGCGCGCGGCGACATCGCCGATGGTCTTGAGGCCGGCGCGGCGCAGGCCGCGCGTGATGCTCTCATCAGCGCTGAGCGGATAGAGCGGTAACGGCATCACGGCTTTGGCTTCGTCGCCTGGCGCAACGATGCAGTCGGGTTTGTAGCGGCTCAATGTGCGAGCACAGATCGACGTGCCGGCGATTGCAGCGCTGACGATGAAGCCTTGACGATGTAAAGTGTCGCATAGCTGCTGCATCAGCTCCGCCTCGCCGCCGAACAGATGCGCGCAGCCGGTGATGTCCAAGAACAATCCATGCGGTGCATCGAGCGCGACCAATGGCGTGAAGCGATCGCACCAGTCGGCGATGGCGTTCAGCAATTCATGATCGGCGACGGGATCGGCATCGCAGACATCAATATCGGGACAGACCGCACGCGCATTGGCGAGCGGAAAGCCGATCTCGAGACCGAGTTTTGCGGCCGCATCGTTCAGCGCCGTGATCTGCCAGGCATTGCTTTCCTTGGCGACTGATATCAGCGGCCTATGCGCGTCGTGCAAGGCGCCGCTGCGGGCGCGCTGGCGCTTGATGCGATCGGTCGGCAGGCGCGGCAGCCACAGGCTGAGAATGCGTCTGGTCTGCAGCAGACCCGGCTTCACGGAAAAGGCACTCATCACATTTCCATTCCATGATCCATCGGCCGGTCTGGCCGTGGCGATTGCGAACGAGTTGGGTGTCGAGGATCGGCGCACCCCAGGCTTCCCATGGCGCTGTCGGCGGCGAGCGCGCGGCCTGCACTACCCAGCGCGTCTCCGCGGTGCTGACCATCGGCAGCGCCGAGGTGCGCAGCATCACGCAACTGACGCCGGAGCTTTGCGCGGCGAGCGTGTATTTGCGGCTGGCGACGAGATCGAAGGCGCGCACCTCGCCCCACAGATCGAGCACGACGGCACCGAGCGCATCGCAGGCCAATGCATCGGTGCCGACGCGCAGCGCCATTTCGTGATCGGCGGCCTGGACCAGCACGATGCCGCGCGGATCGAGGCCGAGTTCCTTCAGCCCGCTCATGGACAGCGCACCGCCTTCGCGGGCGACAAAATCCTGCCGGATCCAGAGCAGCGGTTTTGCCTTGCTCAGGCGCTGCGCCATGCCGGCAACAAAACCTGTGGCTGCGCCGACCTGCCGGGTCTCCAGCGCGAACACCTCATGCAGCGCGCCGCGGATGAGACCGCCCTGCAGCACGTCGTCCACCTCCGCATGGCCCAGCGCCACGCGATCGAGGCGCGTGGTATCTTCATGCCCTTCGATCCGCTCGATGCTGCCGCGCAGGCGCGCAAGCGTGTCCGTGCGTGCGCCGGTCATGCGCCGCTCCTCAAAATCTTTGCCAGTGATGGGTTTTCAATGAACCCGCGACTGGCTCATCTGTTCATGATGTGTTCTATATAACGACGAGAGGCTCGGTTGAGTCAATCGGGATCGCGACCCAAATTTTCGCGGCGGTATTTGGAAGGGACTGACATGGACGTAAAGCGCAAGCTGGAGATCCTCGCGGATGCCGCGAAATATGACGCCTCCTGCGCATCGAGCGGCACCGAAAAGCGGGATTCCCGCGACGGCAAGGGCATGGGCTCGACCGATGCCGGCATGGGCATCTGTCATTCCTATGCGCCGGATGGCCGTTGCATCTCGCTGCTGAAAATCCTGCTGACCAATGCCTGCAATTACGATTGCCTCTATTGCGTCAACCGCGCCTCCAGCAATGTGACGCGCGCACGCTTCACCGTGGATGAAGTGGTGCAGCTCACGCTTGATTTCTATCGGCGCAATTACATCGAGGGGCTGTTTCTCTCCTCGGGCATCATCCGCAGCGCCGATTACACCATGGAACAAGTCGTCGCCGTGGCGCGCAAGCTACGCGAGGAGCATCACTTCCGCGGCTACATCCATCTGAAGACGATCCCCGAAGCCGACGATGCGCTGATCGCCGAGGCTGGCAAATATGCCGACCGGCTCAGCATCAATATCGAGGTGCCGGATGAAGGCAGCCTCAAGCAGTTGGCCCCGGAAAAGGACGTGCGTGCGATCCGTCGCACCATGGGTCGCCTGCGGCTAAAGCTGGATGAAGCGCGCGAAGGCGCAAAACCGACGCCGCGCGGCCGGACTGCACCGCGCTTCGCACCGGCAGGGCAAAGCACGCAAATGATCGTCGGCGCCGACAGCGCCAATGATGCGACCATCATCAGGACCTCGGCCAATCTCTATGGCTCCTATAATCTCAAGCGCGTTTATTATTCGGCCTTCAGCCCGATCCCCGATGCCAGCCGTTCGCTGCCGCTGCGCGCGCCGCCCTTGATGCGCGAGCATCGGCTGTATCAGGCCGACTGGCTGATGCGCTTCTATGGTTTCGATGCCGACGAGATCGTTGCAGGCAATGACGGCATGCTGTCGCTCGACATGGACCCGAAACTCGCCTGGGCGCTGCGTCATCGCGACCGCTTCCCGCTCGACATCAATCGCGCCAGCCGAGAGGATCTGCTGCGCGTGCCCGGCTTTGGCGCGCGCGCCGTGCAGCGGATCATCGAGACGCGGCGGATCAGCTCCATCCGCGTGGGCGATCTCGCCGCGCTGCATATCCCGCGGAACAAGGCGTTACCATTTATCGTTCTCCCTGATCATCGGCCGGCCGTGCATCAGCTCGATAGCGCGCAACTGGCCGAACGCTTCAAGCCGAAAGCGAAGCAATTGGGCTTTGCTTTCTAAAGCGCTGATCCGGGAGAAGCGATGCACACCATCACACTCGATGGCGAGACGGATTTCGATGGCTGGCGCAAAGCCGCGCGCCTGCTGGCAATGAACGGCGTTGCGCCGTCGGATGTGACGTGGATCGTTGCGGGCAGCGACGAGCCTGAACTATTTCCGGCGGCATCAAATGCTCCGCTCGCAGAAGTCCGCGGCACTTTCAATGTCCCCGCCCAATTCATCGATCTCGCGCGACAGGTGATCCTGCATCGCGATCCCCAGCGTTTTGCCCTGCTCTATCGCATGCTGTGGCGGCTGCGCGGCAATCATGACCTGCTGCAGCTCGCCACTGATGCCGATGTGGCAAAACTCGAAAGCATGGCCAAGGCGATCCGCCGCGACGAGCACAAGATGCATGCCTTCGTACGGTTTCGCGAAATTGGCCGCGATGCCAAGGCGCATTTCGTAGCCTGGTTCGAGCCGGAGCATCACATCGTCGAACTCGCTGCCCCCTTCTTTGCGCGGCGCTTTGCCGATATGGCGTGGTCGATCCTGACGCCCGATCTGTGCGCGCATTGGGACGGGCATAAGGTGTCGTTCTCGCCGGGTGTCGACAAATCCATGGCGCCGTCGAGCGATCGGCTGGAAGAGACATGGCGCACTTATTACGCAAGCATCTTCAATCCCGCCCGCCTGAAGACCAAGGCGATGCAGAAGGAGATGCCGAAGAAATACTGGCGCAACCTGCCGGAAGCCGGCTTGATAAAACCGCTGATCGAGAAGGCGGAACGTATCACGGGCGAAATGATTGCAGCCGAAGCGCAGGAGCCGAAGAAGCCGCAGCGCCGCGAGGACGTGATGGCGAAATCGCATATCGCATCGGTGGAGCCTTCAAACGACACCAGCCTCGTAGCTTTGCGCGATG
>CALRZK010000161.1:0-6927 GCA_943372615.1 Bradyrhizobium ivorense
GTGCCTGTATTTTGCCTATCGCGACGGCCATCCCAAAGGAGAGCCAGTGCCGATGAAGCAGGCGTTGAAGATGCTCGCCGACGCCACCTGGGGCATCGTCACCCTCGTCATCGTGCTCGGCGGCATTCTCACCGGCATCTTCACGCCGATCGAGGCCGGCGCCGTCGCATGTGTCTGGGCGTTCTTCGTCACCATGTTCATCTATCGCGACTACAAATGGTCCGAGCTTCCGATGCTGACCTATCGCACACTGCAGACGGTGGCGATGGTGCTCACGCTGGTCGCCACGGCGTCCTGTTTCGGCTATGTCGCCGCACTAATGCAGATGCCGGCCAAGATGACCGACTTCTTCGTCGCCATCTCGTCGAACAAATATGTGCTGCTGATGTGGCTCAACATCATGTTGCTGATCCTCGGCACCGCGCTCGATCTCGCGCCGCTGCTGCTGATCTGCACGCCGATCCTGCTGCCGGTGGTGAAGAGTTTTGGCATCGATCCCGTGCATTTCGGCATCATCATGCTGCTCAATCTTGGCATCGGCCTGTTGACCCCGCCGGTCGGCACTACCTTGTTCGTCGGCTGCGCCATCGGCAAGGTCTCGGTGGACGAGGTGATGCGCGGCATCTGGCCGTTCTACTGGGTGATGTTCGCGGTGCTGATGCTGGTGACCTATGTGCCGTGGTTCTCCATGGCACTGCCGCATGCATTCGGGTTCAGGTGAACGGCGCTATTGCGCCGCTTCGTCCGCCAATTGCTTGTAGCGCGCCTTGCCATTGACCAGATGCCGCCGCATCGCTTCGCGGGCCTTGCGCGGTGAGCGCTCGCCGATGGCATCGACGATCATCTGATGCTCTTTCTCGATGCTTTCGAGATAGCGCGTCTGCAGGTCGACCTTGCCGTCGAAGGTGCGGATGCTCTGGCGCGGAATGATCAGCCCGCCGAGAAATTCCAGAAATCCGACAAAGCGCGAATTCTGCGTGCCGACCGCGATGGCATAGTGAAAATCAAAATCTTCCTTGATCGCGCGGTCGCCTTTGGCGATGGCGCGGGTGAAGACATTCGCAGCCTTGGCGATCGCCTTGATCTGCGCCGCCGTAGCGCGCTCGCTGGCGATGGCTGCGGCTTCCATCTCCACCGCGGTGCGCAATTCAAGGATCTCGATCACGCTATCGAGCGATCCCAGCCCTTCGGGATCGATGGCATAAGGCTGCTGGCTGGCATCGGTGTTGACAAAAGCGCCGGCGCCCTGCCGTGTGGTGACAAGGCCGCGCGCGCGCAGCGCCGAGATCGCCTCACGCACCACGGTGCGGCTGACACCCATGGCGGTCATCATCGCCTGTTCGGTCGGCAGCCTCGCGCCGGCAGGCAGCTTGCCGTCGGTGATCTGCGCGGCGATGCGCTCGACCACCTCCTCGGTGCGACGACGCACGGGATTGAGCGGACGCAGCAGAGCAGGCTGTGTCGTGCCAGCTCGTGTCACGCGACCGCCGTTCTTGCGTGCAGAATGTTTGGCTTGTCCGGTCATCGTACAACCGGGCTATCATTGCCGATGAAGTGGCGCAAGTTTTGACGATGCCGCAATGCGGCGGTCAGGCCTCTTCGAGCTCATGCAGTTTGAGGTCGCATTCGAGCCAGGCGCCATGGATGGCGAAGCGCTGGAAGGGCGAGTCCGGCACCGGCGACTGCAGCGGCGCCAGGAATTGCGCATCGGCGGGGCTGCGTAGGTGAAACAGCACATGGTGTGCCGCCAGCGCGTGACGTGACAGCCAGACCACGCCGGAAAATAGTTCGATGAGCAACTGGCCATATTTGTCGGCGCCGGCGGAGCCGAGATCGTAGGCCGGCGAGATCGTCATGAAGCGCGCGCGCAGCACCGGGCCTTCGAATTTCGGCATCAGCAGTTTGTTGACCTGGCAGAAAGCCTGCGCAGTGCTGCCGTCATAGAGCGCGTAGAGGTTGCCTTTGCCGCTCTGCACCAGCGGGTCCAGCGCGGCAAAAGTGCCGAGCGCATAGGTCGAGAAATCCTCCTCGACGGCTTCGGCCGCCTTGCGCCACTGCGCCTTCAAGGCGCCCCAGCTGCGATCGGCATCGCTGACCGGCACAAGCCGCATTCCCTTCCCCCCAGATCGGCATCATGCACGACCGGGGTGGGAGTTTAGCTAAATACCTTCAAGAATTGGATAACGCGGAGATGCTGCGACAGGGCGGTGCACGCAGGAGGCGTCAGGCGAAGCGATGGCCTAATCTCAAACGCCGGCGGTGCTGAGTCCAGCGGCCGCAGCGGCGATCATCGCATTCAGAATCCGCCAGGTCCGGGACGATTGCGAGGTCTGAGCAGGGGCTTTGTTGCGCATGGGTCGATGTCCGTTCGGCGGCAACTGTGCCGCGTTCTCCGGAAAATCGTGGTCCACGCAGGGGAAGTCGAGAGGGCCAGAAAAATAGCAATGCGCGGACTGCGGGAGCCGTCGCGGGCAGTTGGTTCATGCTCCGGGATCGTCGGCCGGCAACCGGTTTATTCTCGGTCTATGGCGCCTCTGCCGCGGTCTGATCCGGCACTCCCGCCGGCGCCTGGGCGACATCCACCCAGGTCGCCCCGGTCAGTTCCGCCATCCGCGCCGGGGTAACGCAGACGGAACTGTTGATCGAGCCCGCGGCCGGCCAGACTTCGGCATAGTCCTTCAGCGACACGTCGCAATAGACCTGCAGCGGCGTCGCCAGCCCGAATGGGCAGACACCGCCTACGGGATGGCCGGTGAGTGCGACCACTTCTTCCGCGCCCAGCATCCGCGGCTTGCCGCCCAGCGCCTCGCGCGCCTTTTTGTTGTCGAGCCGCGCGGTGCCCTTGGTCACCACCAGCACCACGCGATCGCCGACCCGCACCGACAGCGTCTTCGCGATCTGGCCGGGCTCCACGCCCAGCGCTTCAGCCGCAAGGGCGACGGTGGCGGAGCTCTTGTCGGTGACTGTGATGGTGAGATCGGGGGCGCGAGCGGCGAGGAAGGCGCGGACGGAATCGAGGGACATGAAAGGTCTCTGCGGCAGGAGACTTGCCGTCTCACATGTTCGCTTCGATGTGAAGTGCCGCTGACGCAGGGAGTGACCAGTTTTAGCGGTAGCGCGTCTGAAAGGATCAACTCTGTTTGTACGTTTGACGTACATCGTCATTCCCATTAATGTCTGATTGCATGATCCTGAGCTTCCGGGACAAGCGCTCCGAACTGTTCGCGCGCGGCGAGTTCGTTCGCGCGTTTCATGGTTTTGAGAAGCAAGGATGGAAGCGCCTTGAAATACTGGATGCCGCAGTGACATTGAACGATCTTGCTGGCTTGCCCAGCAATCGGCTCGAGGCATTGAAAGGCGATCGCCACGGGCAATATTCCATCCGGATCAATCAGCAATGGCGGATCTGTTTCGAATGGCCGGCTGGTGATCTCGGACCATCGCACGTTGAAATTGTCGATTACCACTGAGCTGCAATATCATGACGCGACCTGCCATCCATCCCGGTGAGATTCTGGCTGACGAACTCAGCGAACTCGATGTGACGCCCACGGAATTGTCACGGCAGATTGGTGTGCCTGCCAACCGCATTTCGCAGATCGTGCAGGGCAAACGGGCGATCACCGGTGATACGGCTTTGCGGCTTGGTCACTGGTTTCAGACCAGCGGCCAGTTCTGGCTCAATTTACAGATGGCATACGATCTGCGATTGGCTGCAGAGCAGGCCGGTCACGAGATCGCAAAGCTTCCGACTAAAGCGCGTCTGCGCCGAGTGGTGGCGGGTTAGAGCCCTGTCGGTGGCTCAGGAGACCAGCGTGCGGGACGCCTTGTTCTGCAGCACCACTGCGCCGAGCATGCCGACGCCAAGGCAATACAGCATGCCTTGCGTTACCTGCGAGATATGGCTGTTGAACAGCGAGCCAACGACCGTCATGGCGAAAATGCCGAGGCCCATGGTGCTGGCGAAATCACGCCCGGCGAGGAGCCGGAAATGCGCCGCCCACATCGCCAGCAGCAGTGCGCCGCCGATCAGGCCGACCTGAAGGGCGATGTGAAGGAATTGATTGTGCGGATCGGCCACCGCTTCGCCATAGGGAGAAGGGCGGGTTGCTTCCAGACTTTGATAGAGCGGCCTGATGCTGCCGGTGCCGTGGCCCAGCAGCGGTGCCTGCTTCATGAATTCAGCAGCCTTGCTCCAGAAATCGATGCGCGACGCAGTGGAGACATTGGTGGTTTCGGCGCCGGCCGTAACGTCGCCCATCATCTCGCTGAATCTGATTTTCGCGCCTGGCGAAATGGCGAGTGTGGCAGCGACGATGATGATCATCGGAATGCCGACGATGAACGACGTGCGCCACCCGCCAATAGCGATCACGAGGATCGCCACCATGGTGAAGGCTACCAGCATGCCGGTTTTCGACACGAAGATCAGGAAGATATTGGCGAAGAACAGCAGCGCCAGCAGGCCGATGGCCACGGCGCGGCGGCGATCGCCGTCGGACCAGATGCGCACGGCGCCCAGCGCCAGCCCGAGGGCGGCGATGGCGAAGCACTCGCTCTGCACCGCATTGTCCTTGAACGGAACGCCGACCGATTTGAACCAGGTCCACGGCCCGCCTGGCCAGATCAGGGCCGCATAGGACAGGACCATCACGAGCAGGCACGATGCCAGAAATCCGTAACCGATCTGCAACGCCTGCTTCGGCGTGAAGGCCGTCGCCAGCAGCAGCGGGATCAGCAGCAGTTTGGTATAGGGATTGACCAGTTTGATCGCGCTGCTGAAAGGCAGCATGGACCACGAGGTTCCGAGCAGGATCAATGCGAACAGCGCCACCGGTAGCCAGGCCTCCGGCCGACGCATCGTTGCGGCGAAGCGGTCGCGGTTCAGCGTCAGCAGCGCCAGCACCACGAAGACCGAGACGGCGATCGCCTGCCCGCTGGTGGAGAAGGGCAGGAAGAAGGCGGTGGCGATGGCAGCGATCTGCCGTGAGGCAGCAAGCTTCTGCGGCAGATCGGCTTTCGTCATATACCCAGTAGTTTCCGTGCGTTGTTCTTCAAGACTTTCGGCCTGATCTCGTCGCGAATGTCGAGCTTGGCGAAATCGGCCATCCAGCGGTCCGGCATGATCACCGGCCAGTCGGACCCGAACAGCATCTTATCCTGCAAAATGGAATTGATATAGCGAACAAGAATCGGCGGGACATATTTCGGCGACCAGCCGGAGAGGTCGATATACACGTTGGGCTTGTGGGTCGCGACCGATAGCGCCTCTTCCTGCCAGGGGAAGGAGGGATGCGCGAGAATGATTTTCATGTCCGGAAAATCCACCGCGACATCGTCCATATACATCGGATTGGAATATTTCAGCCGCATTCCCATACCACCCGGCATGCCCGAGCCGACGCCGGTCTGCCCCGTGTGGAAGAGCGCGATGGCGCCGCCTTCCTGGATCGCCTCATAGAGCGGATAGGCCATGCGGTCATTGGCATAGAAGCCCTGCATGGTCGGATGGAATTTGAAGCCCTTCACGCCGTATTCGGAGATCAGTTTTCGCGCTTCGCGGACCCCAAGCTTGCCCTTGTGCGGATCGATCGAGGCGAACGGGATCAACACGTCAGCGTTTTGCTGCGCGATCTCCAGCATCTCGTAATTGTTGTAGCGGCGGAAACCGGTTTCGCGTTCGGCATCGACAGGGAAGATGACAGCCGCAATTTTCTTGGCGCGATAATAAGCGGCGGTTTCCTCGACAGTCGGCGGATGCTTGTGCGGCGATTTGAAATATTCCGCCATCCGCGCCTGGAAATCGTCATAGCCGTCATCGGCATGGCAGCCGCACGGCTCCTCCGCATGGGTATGGATGTCGATGGCGACGAGTTCGTCGGGATTGAGCAGTTTCATGGCCCGCGTTTCCTGGGATTTTGTCGTTGTGGTTGACCGGTCAATTAGCAAAGCGATGCGGGCAATGAAAGGCGAGGGAGCGACGCTCCTTGTCGTCGCCCGGCTTGACCGGGCGATCCAGTACGCACCGAGGCTTCAGTGATTACCGGGTCACCCGGTCAAGCCGGGTGACGACAGAGAAGATCGGATGCCTCCTGCGACATCGTCGCCCTGTTGACCTGTGTCACTTAGTGACATACGTTCTTGTCACTAAGTGACATAACCAGAGCCCGTCATGCCTCCCGACCGCGAAGATCCGCGACTAACCGTTTCGCGTCACGCCGCTGAGCTGTTCCTCGACCGCGGCGTCGCGGCGACCAGCGGTGACGACATCGCGGCCGCCGCCGGTCTCTCGAAACGTACGGTCTGGCGTTATTTTCGATCCAAGGAGAGTGCAGTGGAGCCTCTGTTCGCCGTTTCGTCCCTGCGCTTTGCCAACCAGCTCAGCGCATGGCCGCTCGACGTCTCCATCGAGACCTATCTCCACGCCGTGGTTCG
Organism: Bradyrhizobium ivorense; assembly: GCA_943372615.1. Classification (GTDB taxonomy): domain Bacteria; phylum Pseudomonadota; class Alphaproteobacteria; order Rhizobiales; family Xanthobacteraceae; genus Tardiphaga; species Tardiphaga ivorense_A. The sequence goes on from CALRZK010000161.1 coordinate 6,436, forward strand.
CCCGCAGGACCAGACCCCGCGCGAAATCGCCGACGACGTTCTCGCCGTCCGTCTCGTGGCGTTGCTGCCGAAAGAGCCGGCGCTGCGCTCGGCCTGGCTGATGGCCTGCCACGCGGCCGAGGAGACGATCATCGAGATGGTGGCGCAACGTACCCAGCGGTGGAGCACGGATTTCGACGTCCGCCTGTGTGGTGCTGCCGTGATGACGGCGCTGCGCATCGTCGATGAAGACATCGCAACTGCGGCGATCACCGATCGCCGTGAATTCACGCTGCCGGAGGTGATCGACCGGATGGCGGAAGCGATACGAACCGCAAGCACCTTGCCGATCTGCGATCCCGTCGCGCCGTAGCGGCGCCAGCGACGCACTTTCCCCCATCAGTTTTCGTCAACCAACGGAGTCCCTCCCGATGGCATCAGCACTCGCGTATCCAAAAACCCGTCGCCTTGATCTCGTCGAAGATCATTTCGGCCACCAGGTCGCCGATCCCT
>CALRZK010000162.1:0-6854 GCA_943372615.1 Bradyrhizobium ivorense
AGGACTTTCTCGAAGAGACCCAGCGGCAATCCGAAGAACTTCAGACCCAGAGCGAGGAGCTCAGGGTCTCCAACGAGGAACTGGAGGAGCAGGGGAGGGCCCTCAAGGAATCTCAGGCTAGGCTCGAACAGCAGCAGGTCGAGCTGGAGCAGACCAATTCCCAACTGGAGGAGCAGGCGCAGCAGATGGAGGCGCACCGCGACGATCTCGAACGCGCCAACGCTTCGATCCAGTTGAAGGCAAGGGAGCTGGAGCAGGCCAGCCAGTACAAGTCGGACTTCCTGGCCAACATGTCCCACGAGCTGCGAACGCCCCTGAATTCGTCGCTGATTCTGGCAAAACTTCTGGCCGACAATCGGGACGAGAACCTTACCGAGGAACAGGTCAAGTACGCGCAGACGATCCAATCGTCCGGCAACGATCTTCTAAATCTGATCAACGACATCCTGGATCTGTCCAAGATCGAGGCGGGTCATGTGGAGATCCGGCCCGAGAATCTGGCGATCGACCGATTGACCGCCAACATCCGGCAGGTGTTCCAGCCCGTGGCGCAGGACAAGTCCCTCGACTTCGTCATCGACGTCGCCCCGGGCTGTCCCGAGGAGATCGAGACCGACGTTCAGCGGCTCGAGCAGGTCCTCAAGAACCTTTTGTCCAACGCCTTCAAGTTCACCGAAGCCGGACAGGTGAAACTGGCGATCGGTCGTGCGGCCGGGGATCAGATCGTCTTCGCTGTCTCGGACACCGGGATAGGCATCACCCCCGAGCAGCAGGAAAGCGTCTTTTCGGCATTCCATCAGGCCGACAGCACGATCAGCCGCAAATTCGGCGGCACGGGATTGGGGCTGTCCATATCGCGGCAACTGGTCCGCCTGTTGGGCGGGTCTATTTCGCTGGCCAGCAAGCCCGGGCAGGGCAGCACCTTCTCTGTATCGATCCCGTCCTCCTACGATCCCGCCAAGGTCGCTCCCCGCGACATTTCCGGTGTGCAGGCGCCGACGCCGGCAACGGCTATCCCCGAGCCCAGGTCGGCACCGGCAACGCTTCGACCGATCCGACGGGTCGAGGACGACCGAGCCGTCGCCGACGGTTCGAAGCGCGTGCTACTGGTCGTGGAGGACGACGACACATTCGCAGCCATCCTGCGTGACCTCTCCCGCGAGATGGACTTCCGGTGCGTTGTCGCGGCGAACGCGGAAGAGGCGCTTGTTCTCGCGAAGGAGCATATGCCGAGCGCGATCATCCTGGACGTCGGTCTTCCAGATCAGTCTGGTCTTTCGGTCCTGGATCAATTGAAGCGGGATGTCCGGACCCGGCATATTCCGATCCACATCGTTTCCGCCGAAGACCACACGGGCACTGCATACTCGCTGGGAGCCGTTGGGTACGCGCTGAAGCCCATCCAGCGGGACGAATTGGTCAAGGTTCTGCAGAAGCTGGAAGGAAAGCTCTCCAAGCGGGTCCATCGCATCCTCATCGTCGAGGACGATCCGGTGCAGCGGGACGCCGTCTCAAGATTGCTGACATCCCATGACGTCGAAACCGTCACGGCCGGGACCGCGGCGGAATGCCTTTCCCGACTTCAGAAAGAGACGTTCGACTGCATGGTGCTCGATCTGTCGCTTCCGGATGCGTCCGGCTACGCGCTGCTGGAGAAACTCAGCCAGGAGAGCGCGTACTCCTTCCCGCCGGTCATCGTCTATACGGGACGCGAGATGTCCGCGGTCGACGAACAGCGGCTCCGCCGCTATTCCCGGTCCATCATCATCAAGGGCGCGAAGTCACCGGAGCGGCTGCTCGACGAGGTAAGCCTGTTCCTGCATCAGGTGATCTCGGAATTGCCCGACGCTCAGCAGAAGATGATCCGCCAAGCCCGGAGCCGGGACGCTCTGTTGGAGGGGCGACGCATCCTCCTCGTAGAGGACGATATCCGGAACATCTACGCGCTCACCAATATTCTGGAGCCGCGCGGTGCCGTCATCGAGATCGCCCGCAACGGACGCGAGGCGCTGGATGCTCTGGAGCGGTCCACGGCGGACGCCGGCAAGGCGGTCGATCTGGTCCTCATGGACGTGATGATGCCGGTGATGGACGGCCTCGCCGCGACCCGTGAAATTCGCAAGAACACCGCTTGGAAGAAGCTTCCCATCATCACGCTGACGGCCAAGGCGATGCCCGACGACCAGCAGCGATGCATCGAAGCCGGGGCGAACGACTACATGTCCAAGCCCCTCGACGTCGATAAGCTTCTCTCTCTCGTTCGCGTCTGGATGCCCAAGTGACCGCCGAAACGCCCGCCGAGAAAGTCGAGGACATCGAGATCCGGCTCCTGCTGGAAGCCCTCTATTCCCGGTATCACTACGACTTCCGGAGATACGCGATGGCCTCGATCAAACGACGCCTGAGGCAGGCGCGCGAGCAACTCGGCTTTTCGACCTTCTCCGCAATGCAGGAAAGCCTGCTACACGATCCAGAGTGGGTGCCCAGACTACTGAGCTATCTGACGGTCCAGGTCAGCGAGATGTTCCGGGATCCGTCGTATTGGCTCGCGATCCGCGAGAAGGTCGTGCCACATCTGCGCACATATCCGTCGCTGAAGATCTGGATCGCCGGCTGCAGCGGCGGCGAAGAGCTTTATTCGTTCGCCATTCTGTTCCGGGAAGAAGGTCTCGAAGACCGAACGTTGTTCTACGCCACGGACATCAATCAGGACGCGCTCCGGGCCGCTGAGGCAGGCATCTTCGATCTCGACAGATTGCAGTTGTTCACCGAGAACCATCGAAAGTCCGGCGGCCGTTCGTCGCTGTTGGACTACTACCAAGCGGCCTATGGTCGGGCTGTATTCGACAGGACCTTGCGACGAAACGTCGTTTTCTCCGACCATAGCCTGGTGACGGACGCTTCCTTCGGCGAGATGCATTTCATCTCTTGCCGGAACGTGCTGATCTATTTCGACCGCAACCTGCAGGACGGGGCGCTCGGTCTATTCTCCGGCTCGCTCGCGCGTAAGGGGTTTCTTGGTCTGGGATCCAAGGAAAGTCTGCGGTTCTCATCCCACGCGGACGAATTCCAGGACTTCGTCCGGGAAGAGAAGATCTACCAGAGGAGCCGGCCATGACGGCGTCATCTACCGGAGCGGTGGTCATCGGCGCCTCCGCCGGCGCCCTGGAGGCCCTCTCGTCGATATTGCCGGTTTTTCCAGGGGATTTCGCGTCGCCAGTGTTGGTCGTCGTGCATGTTCCTCCAGATCGACGCAGTGTGTTGTCGGAGCTTTTCGCTGCCAAATGCCGACTTGCCGTCAAGGAGGCGGAGGATAAGGAGCCTATTTGCCGCGGCACCGTCTATTTCGCACCACCGGACTACCACCTGCTGGTGGAAACGGATAAAAGCATTGCGCTATCCAGCGACGAGGCCGTCATGTTCTCACGCCCTTCCATAGACGTCCTTTTCGAGACTGCCGCCGAAGCCTACGGGTCGGATCTGACCGCCATCGTGCTCACGGGCGCCAACAGCGATGGCTCCCTCGGTCTTAGAGCGGTCGTCGAAGCCGGCGGCACCGCCTTGATCCAGGATCCCGAAACGGCCTTCGCGTCGGCCATGCCACAGGCCGCCATCGAGGCGTGTAAAACCGGTCGGGTCATGTCGTTGGAGCAGATCGCCAAGTACCTCAGGGGGCAATAGACGCGTCATGAGCCCCGTTACGTTTCTGCTCGTCGACGATTTGGAAGAGAATCTCCTCTCTCTGGAAGCCTTGCTCCGGCGGGACGGTCTCAAGCTTCTCAAGGCACGATCTGGAGACCAGGCGCTCGAACTGCTGCTGCAGAACGAGGTGGCCTTGGCCTTCGTCGATGTCCAGATGCCCGGGCTCGACGGTTTCGAACTCGCCGAACTCATGCGCGGCAACGAGCGGACCCGACGCATTCCGATCATCTTCGTAACGGCAGGGAGTACGGACGGGCAGCGCCGTTTCCGGGGCTACGAAGCCGGCGCCGTGGACTTCATTCAGAAGCCGATCGAGCCGGACGTTCTCCGCAGCAAGGCGGAGGTCTTCTTCGAGCTTTTCCGGCAGCGCCAGCAGATCGCGGAACAGCGCGACGAGCTCAAGGCCTATGCAGCGGCGCTCGACGAAGCCGGTCGACAGAAGGACAGGCATCTGGTCACTCTGACGCAGGACTTGACGCAGAACGAGATCACCCGAGCGCAACAGGACGTCCTGCTTCGGGAGATCAATCACCGCATCAAGAACCTCTTCAGCCTCACGTCGGGTCTCATCATGCTCAGCGCCCGGACGGCCAACAGCGTTGATGAACTCGCCAAGGATCTGACCGAGCGTCTGGGCGCCCTTGCCCGAGCCCACGACCTCACGCTCCCAGATCTGAGCGACGCGAACGACGTCGCTCCGGCGACCACCTCCGTCACCGCGCTGCTCAATGCGATCGTAGCGCCCCACGATCACGATCAATCGTCCCGGATCTCGATCACGGGGCCGGATGTCGCAATATCGGGGACGACACTCACATCGTTCGCGCTACTGATGCACGAGTTCACGACCAATGCCGCGAAATACGGCGCCCTATCCACGCGCGAAGGGCGGTTGAGCATAATCGTCGAACGGATCGACGACGACCTCCATATCCATTGGCGGGAGGAGACTTCCGTTCCGCGTGTCCGCTCGTCCGACCGCGAAGGCTTCGGAAAGACCCTCGAAAGGTCGGTCCTGCGCAGCCTGCAGGGAACGCTGCACAGAGAGTGGGCCGACACGGGTCTTTCGATGTCCCTCATCCTGCCAGCCGCTCGTCTTTCGGCATTCTGAGGGCGTTTCACTCGATCTTTTCGCCGTTTGCGCCGATTTCGATAGGAATGCGCACCTCCGCGTTGGTCGATAACGACCGAACCCAAGGCGGCAAAGCCTGAAGACGGCAACGATCTCACTCGCCCAGGGATCGTCGCCCCGCAGGGGCCCACTTCAGCCGGTCCTTGTTGGAACGCGCGCTACCTATTTTTTAACCGTGCGATAGTTAAAACGGAACCGACACCCCGCAGCGTCACGGTCGCTCGCCGGCTCCAATACGAAAATCCATTTCCGATCTCGACACCTTATTTCAAGGAACGAAGACTCATGTTCACTCGATTTTCTATTCGCGATAAAATCGCCGCGGTGATAGGCCTACTGTTGCTTGGGATGGTCGGCCTCGGTGTGCTCGCGGTATTCAAGATGCGAGACATCAATGCAAAAACCGTCGATATCCAGGAAAACTGGCTTCCCAGCGTCCGTGCGCTAGGCGAGCTCCGCGCTGCGGCGATCAACTACCGCAGCATCCTGCGCGGGCACCTTCTCTCGAGCGATGCCGCATCCAAGGCCGACGCCGAACGCCGTATGCAGGCGCAGGAGAAGCTGCTCGACAAGGTGAAGAGCGTCTACGAAAAGCTGATCTCTTCGCCGGAGGAGCGCGCGATATACCGGGAGTGGTCGACCGAATGGTCCGCATACACCACGATCGCGCACCAGGTGACGGCGCTTTCGCGGGCACATACCACCGGCGGCCAGCCAGTGGATGCCATCAAGCTCAACGAGGGCCAGGGTATTCCGCAGGGCCGCAAGGCCGACGCGCTCATAGAGAAGGACGTCGAACTGAACGACAAGGGGGCCGCCGTCGCCGGCCGAGATGCGGCAGCGGATTATGCTGCGGCTTTCAATATCATCGTTCTGATCCTGACGGCTGCGACTGTCGCCGGCATCGGCGTCGGCGTCTATCTCGTCCGAGACGTTTCAAAGGGCATTTCCTCGATCGTGACGCCCATGCAGGCGCTCGGACAAGGCGATCTTTCCGCGGAGGTGCCGGGTCGGGGCATGAAGACCGAGATCGGGAAGATGGCTGACGCTCTGCAAATATTCAAGAAAGCGCTGATCGCAAAGCGCGCCGCCGACGAGGCCGCTGCCTCCGACGCCGAAGCCAAGATCGAGCGCGGTCGTCGGGTCGACAGGATCACAAGCGACTTCGAGGCGCTGATCGGCGAAGTCGTCGAGACCGTCTCCTCCGCATCGACCGAGCTCGAAGCATCCGCCGGAACCCTCACGGCGACCGCCGAGCGGTCCCAGCAACTGACGACGACGGTCGCTTCGGCGTCGGAGGAAGCGTCGACGAACGTCCAGTCGGTCGCGTCCGCGACGGAGGAGATGGCCTCTTCGGTGAACGAGATCAGCCGGCAAGTGCAGGAATCCGCCAACATCGCCAACCAGGCCGTCGATCAAGCGAAACTCACCAACGACCGCGTCGGCGAGCTCGCGGAAGCCGCCCGACGGATCGGCGACGTGGTCGAATTGATCAACAACATCGCCGGGCAGACCAATCTCCTGGCGCTGAACGCGACGATCGAAGCGGCGCGGGCGGGCGAGGCAGGACGAGGCTTTGCTGTCGTCGCCGCCGAGGTCAAGGCTCTGGCCGAGCAAACCGCGAAGGCTACCGGCGAAATCTCTTCGCAGATCTCCGGCATCCAGACGGCGACGCAGGAGTCCGTTGGCTCGATCAAAGAGATCGGCAACACCATTGCGAGGATGTCCGAGATCGCCTCGACGATCGCATCCGCCGTCGAGGAGCAGGGCGCTGCGACCCAGGAAATCTCGCGCAACGTCCAGCAGGCGGCGCAGGGCACGATGGCGGTCTCTTCGAACATCGTCGATGTCCAGCGCGGAGCCACCGAAACCGGATCCGCGTCGTCTCAGGTCTTGTCCGCGGCGCGCTCGCTGTCGGCGGACAGCACGCGGCTCAAGGACGAAGTGCGGAAATTCCTGAGCGCCGTCCGCGCTGCCTGAGCTTCTCATCGGCTATCCGGATCTCCGTCAGGGTCCGGAT
>CALRZK010000163.1:0-6845 GCA_943372615.1 Bradyrhizobium ivorense
ATCCGACCTCTCCCCGGAGGGGAGAGGTGTCACTCCGCACGTCGCTGCAACATCAATCGATATCATTGAGCGTCGCAAACAGCGTGCGCCGCGAGGCGGCCGCCGTGATCGCCGCGATCACCAGCGCTTGCGCCGCCAGGATCAGATAGCCGGACGGCCGTAGCGAGAAAGTGCCGAGCAGCGCTGCGAATTGATCGCCCACCGGCGTGCCGGAAAACCAGCTCGCAATGGACTCAGAGAAACCGAACATCAGCATCGCGACACCGCCGCCGATCACGCCACCCTGCAAGCCAAGCCGCAAGAAGTGGCGGAAGAAACGATTGGCAATGTAGCGATCGCCGGCGCCAACGAAATGCAGCACCTCGACGATCGGCTTGTTCGCCGCCATGGCGCCTCGCGTGGCGAACGACACTGAGATAATGGTGGCGACGATGACGAGTGCAAGGATGCCGAGCCCGGCCAGAACCACCGCTGAGGTCATGGAGCGCATGCGTTCCACCCAGGCGCGGTGATCGTCCACGCTGGCACTCGGCGTGATTTGCGCGACCCGCGCACGCAATCCGACGATATCAAGGGCAGTGCCCGGCGTGACACGCGCGACGATCACGCGTGGCACAGGTAGCTCATCGAGCGACAGGCCTGTGCCGAGCCATGGCTCAAGCAACTGCGCCGATTGCTCTTTTGTATATGGCTGCACTTCGACAATGCCGGGCTGGCCGCGCACGGCATCCGACACCGCTTGCGCATCTCGATCGAGATTGCGGCCCGCAATCGGCTTCACCTGAATCGTGATTTCGCTGGCGACCTCCGATTGCCACTCCGACGCCGAAGCGCTGATCAGCAGCACGGCACCGGATGTGATCGAGGCGAGAAACGTCATGATCGCAACGACCGCCACCAGCGCGCGGCCGGCGATCTGGCCGCTCGGCACGATGGGCGACGCATTGCGCGCCTTCGCCGGGACCTGCGGGCGCTCCTGCCCGAGATCCATCAGCGGTCCATGCTCGTCGCCGATCCTGCTCACGCCTTGTGCCTATTCATACATATGCAGCCGCCCCTGATGCAGCACCATGCGACGGGCGTCGTACTGGTCCATCAGGGTGATGTCATGGGTGGCGATGATCACGGCCGTGCCGGATTTGTTGAGCTCGATGAACAGCCGCAGCAGGCGACGGCCCAACGTCGGATCGACGTTACCGGTCGGCTCGTCCGCCAGCAGCAATTGCGGCCGCGCGATCACCGCGCGCGCGATGGCGGCGCGCTGCTTCTCACCGCCGGAGAGAATCGGCGGCAGCGCATCCATGCGTTCGCCAAGCCCGACCCATTTCAGGAGATCGATCACCTCGCGGCGATAGCTCGACTCTTCACGGCCCATCACGCGAAACGGCAGCGCGACATTTTCATACGTGGTCATGTGATCGAGCAGCCGAAAATCCTGCAGCACGATGCCGATGCGCTTGCGCAGATCGGCGATCTCGTCTTTCGCCAGCAGCGAGATATCCTGGCCGAACAGATTCACCAGCCCGCGCGTCGGCCGCAGCGACAGGAACAGCAGGCGCAGCAAGGACGTCTTGCCGGCGCCAGAGGGGCCGGTCAGGAATTGGAAGGAATGCGCGGGGATCTGGAAATTCAGATCGCGCAAAATCTCCGGACCAAGCCCGTATCGCAGGCCTACATTTTCGAACCGGACCACGTGCAGCTCCGTTCGACGGGTTCACTTCAGGCGCAAGATATCGGTCATTTGCTTGTGCGGCCGTTATGGTTTCCGATTCGTTAACGGTCGTCTTGTAGCTTGCGGGCATGTCATCGGCACTCGGCACCATGCATATCGTCTGTCCCAACTGCACGACGTCCTACGCCGTCAATCCGGCCGGCTTCGGCGAAGGCGGCCGCACGGTCCGCTGCGCGCGCTGCAAGGAAACCTGGCTCGCCAGGCCGGAGGTCCTTGCTCCGCCAAAACCGGTCATGACCGCCAGCGAACCGGACGAGGATCTCAGCGCCTGGGGCGTCTCGGAAGAGGAAGCGCGGGAACCCGAAGTTCCGGTCGTCGAGAGCCCGTCGATCTCGGCCGACTGGCCGGCGGAACCTCGTGCCCAATTGCGCACTGAGGATACCGACTGGACGATCGCGGCGCGCGATGAGAGCGAGACGATGCTCGGCAGCATGCGCGCACGCCCGAGCAAGCTCCGCAAGTTTGCCCCAAGGCTGCCGCAGCGCCGCCTCAACAGATCGCACATTTTGCCCGTCGCAACCGCTGCAATGGCGGCATTTGCGATGGCGCTTCTGATCTGGCGCGTCGACATCGTCCGTCTGATGCCGCAAACTGCTGCTTTCTTTGAAGTTTTCGGCATCGACGTGAACATCCGTGGCCTCGCTTTCAAGGATGTGAAGGTCACGACCGAAACCGTCGACGGCAAGCCGGTGATGCTGATCGAGGGCTATGTCGTCTCGGAAACCCATGTGCCGACGGCGATGCCGCGTCTACGGTTTGTGGTGCGCGACGAGAAAGGCACCGAAATCTATGCCTGGAGCGCTGTGCTGGAGCAGCCCGGCCTCAATCCCGGTGATAAGACATGGTTCAAGTCCCGCCTGGCCTCGCCGCCGGCGGAAGGCCGCAGCATCGATGTGCGCTTTTTCAACAAGCGCGACGTCGCCGGTGCGTAAAGGTTTGAGGAATAGCTATGTCGCGTATCCTGATTGCCGATGACGAGGAGCCCCTGCGCCTACTGGTCGGCCGCGCCATCGGCATGGACGGCCATGAGATCGTCACCGCCGAGGATGGCGCCGAAGCCCTTGAAATCCTTACCGAACAGGAAGGCCGCTTCGATCTGCTGCTGACCGACATCAAGATGCCGATCATGGACGGCATCGCTCTGGCCCTTGCAGCTGCACGCGATTTTCCGGACCTGACCATCCTGCTGATGACCGGCTATGCCGACCAGCGCGAACGCGCCACCGGGCTCAATGCCATCGTGCATGACGTTGTGACAAAGCCATTTTCGGTTGCAGATATCCGCACTGCGGTGGCGGATGCGCTGGCGTCGCGTCAAAAAGACTAAGGAATTCAAATGACTGACGCCGACCTCGCAGCCGCCGGCTGGACCGTCATGCATGACGACGGCTTCATCCAGTTAGTCGGCCCGATGTGGCATCGGGAAGTCGATGGCGCACACGAATTCGCAATCCTGGGCCAGGAAAAGCACCGCAATCGCCGCGGCGTCGTGCAGGGCGGCGCCGTGATGACCCTCGCCGATCGCAGCTGCGGCATGGGCGCCCGTGCTGCGTCGGGCGCGGAAGCTCTCGCCACGGTTCAGATGGACACGTATTTCGTCGATGCCGCCCGGATCGGCGACCTGATCGTGTCGCGCCCCCGCGCCGTGCGCACAACCAAGAGCCTCATCTTCATGACGACCGAAGTCTCAGTGGGTGAGAATCATGTCGTCGCGACAGCCCATGGCGTATTCAAGGTGATGCGTGACGGCGCCGACAAAGGCCGTCCACGCGCCTGAGACCTGCGCCTGATCGAAGAACCTTCTCTTTTTGCGGAACGAAAAGGCGATCCAGCTCTTAGGAGACATGTAGCGCTCGGTTGCAGCGCGCTACGGCGCAGTTTGATCTATTTTGAACATCCCTTTCGAGACAACGCCTTTCAAGATGTCCTTTTCCCCTCACCGCACTCCTAACGCTTATGCGCCCGGAATCGAGACGGAAGAGCCGATGTCTTCTGCTACACCTCATCTTGAAACAGCTGTGGTCCTCGTCGTGGAAGACGATCCGCTGCTGCGCATGAATGCGGTCGACATGATCGAGGAGGCGGGTTTTCGCGCGCTCGAAGCATCGAATGCCGATGCCGCCATCCGGATGCTCGAGACCTGCAACGATATCCGCCTGATCTTCACTGATATCGACATGCCGGGCTCCATGGACGGACTCGCCCTCGCCCATGCCGTCGCCAATCGTTGGCCGCCGGTCCGGATCTATGCGACATCGGGTCACTACAAGGTCGGCGAGACCGATCTCCCCCAAGGTGGCCGATTCATTCCCAAGCCCTATCGGCAACATCAGCTCATCGACATGCTGGCCGGACTTTCGACATCTGCCCACCGCTGAAGCGCGCAACATCGGGTTGACGCTTGACGCTCTCGCCCGGCCCGGCCACGCTGGTCCCAGCATACCAGCTTCTGGTGGGGGCACTCGATGTGGGCATCACTGCAGCGTTTTCTCGACAGCTCGATGTTCGCGCCCCATGGCATCTGCCTGCTCTGGGATCCCGGCCTGATCTGGCTCCATGTCGGCGCCGACGCACTGATCGCCGCGGCCTATTTTTCAATTCCCATCGCTCTCACCATCTTCGTTTCAAAGCGACGCGATGTTGAGTTCGGTTGGGTGTTTTGGGCCTTTGCCCTTTTCATCATGGCCTGCGGCCTCACCCATGTCATGTCGATCTACACATTATGGGTACCGGCCTATGGTCTCGAAGGCATTGTCAAAGCGATGACGGCCATCGCTTCGGTGATTACCGCAGCCATGCTGTGGCCATTGCTTCCGCAACTGCTGGCCATCCCGTCCCCCTCGCAATTGCGCGAGACCGAAGCTGCGCTGCTGGAGGAGAGCCGGCACCGCCGCGAAGCCGAGGATATGTTGCGCCATACCCAGAAGATGGAAGCCATTGGCCATCTCACCGGCGGTGTCGCCCATGACTTCAACAACCTCCTGACCATCATCAGCGGCAATCTCGAAATCGCCGAGCAGAGCGTCAGCAACTGGACCGAAGCATCGCGTGATCGCCTCAAACGCGTGATCGGCAGCGCGGCCGGCGGCGCCCAGCGCGCCGTGGTGCTGACGCAGCGACTGCTAGCGTTCGCCCGGCGACAACCGCTCGATCCAAAGATCATCAATGTGAACGGCCTGCTGCAGGGCATGTCGGAATTCTTCCGGCGCACGCTGAGCGAAAATATCCATCTGGAGATCGTCGGCGGTGCCGGCCTGTGGCAGGTCGAGGTCGATCCGAGCCAGATGGAAGCTGCGATCCTCAATCTCGTCGTCAATGCCCGCGACGCGATGCAGAGCCAGGGCAAGCTGACCATCGAGACCAGCAACGCCTTTATCGACGAGGGTTATGCGCAGCAATCCGACATCACGATCGGGCAATATGTGCTGATCGCTGTCACCGACGATGGGCCGGGCATGCCGAAAGACGTGCAGGAACGCGCCTTCGATCCGTTCTTCACGACCAAGGAACCAGGACAAGGCACAGGCCTCGGACTCAGCCAGGTCTATGGCTTCGTCAAACAATCTGGCGGACACGTGAAGATCTATAGCGAAGTCGGTGAAGGCACGACCATCAAGATCTATCTGCCGCGCAACACTCGCCAGCCCGACTATTCAGCGGATGATCAGCACCAGATCATCGGCAGCAGGGGCGACGAGATCATCATGGTGGTCGAAGACGATCCGGACGTGCGGTCATATCTGGTCGAAACGCTGGAAGGCCTCAATTATCAGGTTCGGACCGCATGCAACGCCGACGCTGCATTTCGCGATTTCACCGAGGACCCCGAGCCGTTCGACCTGTTGCTCACCGACATCGTGATGCCGGGTATGAACGGCCGATTACTCGCCGATGAAATGACGAAGCGGCTGCCCGGCCTGAAGGTGCTGTATATGACCGGATATTCGCGCAATGCCATCGTCCATCAGGGACGGCTCGACCCCGGTGTATCGCTGCTTCAGAAACCGGTCACACAAGCCGCCCTCGGCGGCAAGGTCCGCGAGATACTCGACAAGCACTAGGTACGGTTCGAGACGATGCCGAGTACAGGTCGCATATCACGCGCAACCTTGTGCTGTGCCAGCCAGCGCTCCAGATCAGGCACTGAAAGAGCCGGCGCATGCACAAAGCCCTGAGTGACGTCGCAACCGAGTTCGATGAGAAGCCGGCGCTGTCCCTCGGTCTCGACACCTTCGGCGACAACCGTCATATCGAGGCTCTGGCCGACACGAACGATGGCGCGGGTAATCGCGAGCGCGCTCGCCTGGCTCTCGATATCGCGCATGAAACTGCGGTCGATCTTGAGTTCGCGCACGGGCAACTCGGCTAACCGGCTGAGACTTGAATAGCCGGTACCGAAATCATCCATGGAGAGCCGCACACCGGACTTCCTGATCTTCTCCATGGTGTCGATGGCGACGGAATGCTCGTTCATCACGACGCCTTCGGTGACTTCGAGCATCAGCATATCTGGCGTCAACTCGTTCTCGGCGAGAATCTCCCTGACATGATCGGCGAGATCACCGTTCTGGAAATTGATCGGCGACATGTTGACCGACACACATGGCACATCCAGCCCGGCGCGATGCCAGGCCGCCAGTTGTCGGCACGCTTCGCGCAACGACCACCTGCCGATCATTTCGATGAGGCCGTACTCCTCCGCGAGCGGAATGAATTTTGACGGCGGCACCTCGCCGAGAACGGGATCACTCCAGCGCGCCAGCGCCTCCACACCATATACACTGCCATCGACACGTAGCTGCGGCTGGTAATGCAGACGCAACACGCCCTGGATGATGGCATTGCGAAGTGCGATGCTGAAAGCCAGGCGCTCTTCGGTAAGCCGGTTCATGTCGGCGCTGAAGAAGCGATAGGTGGAGCGACCGGCTAGCTTGGCCTGATACATGGCCGCATCAGCGTGCTTGAGCAGGCCATCGATATCGGCCGCATTGTCCGGATAGATGCTGACACCGATGCTGGCCGAGATCGGAACCGTTTTGGTGCCGAGCTGAATGGGCGGCAGCAGTGATTCCAGTAATCGGCTGGCGATTGCTGCAGCATCGTCGATCCCACA
>CALRZK010000164.1:0-6813 GCA_943372615.1 Bradyrhizobium ivorense
CGCCGTGCTCGTTATGCGTCACCCACCATTGATTGCGATAGGAGCCGCCGGGCAGCGTCTTGTAGCCCGCAGGCTCGAATTTCGCGGGATCGGCGCCGCGCTCGATGTCCTCGACCACCGATGCCGGCACGATCTGGCGGCCGTTGAAGCGACCGTGATTGCGCATCAACTCGCCGAAGCGCGCGAGATCGCGCGTGGTGGTGGAGAGACCACCGCCGCCGCTCTCGGTGCCGATGCGATCGACGTGATAATGCGCATCTTCCTCTGCGCCCATCGGCGCCCAGATGCGCTCGGACAAAAGATCGCTTAGGGTCGCACCGCTGGCGCGGCGAACGATGAAAGCGAGCACGTCGGTATTGACGGTCTTGTAGGCGAAGACCTTGCCGTGCTCGCCCTGCTTCTCCTGCATGCACAGCAGCGCGAAGATATCGGTCGCGCCTTTGTAGTCTGACGGGATCGGCGCCATGCCATTGGCGCGACGCAGACTCCAGACGTCGGAATTCCGGTCGGCATAGACCTCGGTGTATTTCAGCCCCGTGGTCATATCCATGACCTCATGCACGCGGGCGTCCCCAAAAGCGCTCGTCTTCAGCTCCGGCACATAGTCGGTGACCGGCGCCTGGGGATCGATCTTGCCTTCGGCGATCAGCATGCCGGCCAGCGTGCCGGTGAACGACTTCGTCACCGACATGGCGATATGCGGCTTGTGCGGCTTCAGTGCACCGGCATAGCGCTCGAAGATCAGCTTGCCCTTGTGCAGGACGACCATGCCATCGGCATAGGTCTCGTCGAACATCTTTGCAAACGTCATCGGACGGCCATCCATGGTCGTCGATTGCGACCCGCCGATATCGCGTAGTTCACGCGGCAGCGTTGAGGCGCCGCCATCGCCGCGCCATACCGCTACCGTCGGCACCAGCGAGCGCACATTGCTCCAGGCCCAGCGCAATTGCGGGAAATCGCGGAAGCTGTCGTCGTGGAATTTGATGGTCTTGTCCGGCGCCGGCGGAAAGCCCTGCATCCAGCCGAGGGTGTCGGGATCGGTCTCGGCAGCAGTGGCGGGCTGGCTCGGTGCGGGGGCGTCGGACATGAGGAAGGGCTCCGGAGATTGATACCGAAGCCTAACAGGAGAAACTACAGCGAACATCCCGCAGGAGAGACTAGCAGCCTGCACGCGCCGCATGCCCTGCAACGGTCTCGTTCAAGGTTGCTGCACGACAACCGGCGACCGTCCTGCTGCCAACTTGGCCAGTTTGCGATCGAAGCATCAAAAATGCCGTGCAGTCCTTTGCCTTGGCGAGATGCAGCGCATCTGCAAATTCCATCCCCTCACTCAGCCCTTGAAGAGCCAGCGCCAACACCGGGGGCTCTTCGACTGTGACGCCGGGGAGCCCGGCCAGTGCTCTCAGGGCAATGACGACCTGCGGAGGCACAAAACCATAGCCGCTGCGCAACACCCATTCGGTTTCCAGCAGCACCGTCAACGAGACGAAAATATCGCCCGCAGCGAACGCTTTGCGCGCCCTTTTAGCTTGCTGCGCACCGTCGGCGACGATGAGGCGGACAATGACATTGGTATCAACGGCGCGCACGGCGCTTCGCTTCCGCCGCAACCGCGGCGTCCATGTCGTCTAAAGACAGCGGCTTTCCATCGTAACGAAGAATGCCGACCACGTCGTCGAGCGTCATCGCAGGAAACAACGGCGCTGCCTTGAGCAATACGCCTTCCGGAGTTTCCTCGACCGTCAGCCGCGTGCCTGCCGACCACCGCTGCTGATCGCGAATGGTCTTGGGGAGAATGACCTGCCCTTTCGTCGAAACAATGGTCGTCGAATGTGTGGATCGTGGCGCCATCGGACACCTCACGGTAAGACGAAGGTAAGATAGCATTTTGCGCTATCCCCGCAAGCGCGACATTATTGCTTAGCTGCGAGCTTCTTGCCGTGCGGCTTGAACGCAGAACGGCGCCGACAACATTTCTGTTGTCGACGCCGTTTTTTGAAAGCTCGCGCTTTCAGTTCTTAGTAGTGAACCGACGCCCCCATCGCACCGGACTTCGGCGGTGCGAACTTGGTGAGGTCGATGCCTTCCACCGCAGCCTTGTATTCAGCGGCGCTCGGGGTGCGGCCGAGGATGGCGGCGAGCACCACGACCGGCGTTGAAGCCAGCAGCGATTCACCCTTCTTCTCGGCGGTGTCTTCCACCACGCGGCCCTGGAACAGACGGGTCGAGGTGGCGAGAACCGTGTCGCCCTTCTCCGCCTTTTCCTGGTTGCCCATGCACAAGTTGCAGCCGGGGCGCTCGAGATACAGGATGTTTTCGTAAGACGTGCGGTTCGCCGTCTTCGGCTTCACGTCGTCGAATTCGAAGCCCGAATACTTCTGGAGAATCTCCCAGTCGCCTTCGGCCTTGAGCTCGTCGATGATGTTATAGGTCGGCGCGGCGACGACCAGCGGCGCCTTGAACTCGACCTTGCCTTCGGTCTTCTCGATGTTCTTCAGCATCTGGGCGACGATCTTCATGTCGCCCTTATGCACCATGCACGACCCCACGAAGCCGAGATCGACCTTCTTGGTGCCGCCGTAATAGGAGACCGGACGGATCGTGTCGTGGGTGTAGCGGCGCGACACGTCGGCATTGTTGACGTCGGGGTCGGCGATCATCGGCTCGTCGATGATGTCGAGATCGACGACGACTTCGGCAAAATACTTCGCATTCGCGTCCGGCGTCAGCGCGGGCTTCTCGCCCGAGCGGATTTCGGCGATGCGGGCATCGGCCTTGGCGATCAGGCCCTTCAGGGTCTGGGCAGGATTGTCCATGCCCTTGTCGATCATGATCTGGATGCGCGACTTGGCGATCTCCAGCGACTCGATCAGCGTCTCGTCCTGCGAGATGCAGATCGACGCCTTGGCCTTCATCTCGGCCGTCCAGTCGGTGAAAGTGAAAGCCTGGTCGGCGAGCAGCGTGCCGATATGCACTTCGATGATGCGGCCCTGGAAGACGTTGTCGCCGCACTGCTGCAGCATCTGCGCTTGGGTCGCATGCACGACGTCGCGGAAGTCCATATAGGGCTTCATCGCGCCCTTGAAGGTGACCTTCACGGATTGCGGGATCGGCATGGTGGCTTCGCCGGTCGCGAGCGCCAGCGCCACGGTGCCGCTATCGGCACCAAAGGCGACGCCCTTCGACATGCGGGTGTGGCTGTCGCCACCGATGATGATGGCCCAGTCATCCACGGTGATGTCGTTCAGCACCTTGTGGATGACGTCCGTCATCGAATGATAGACGCCCTTCGGATCGCGCGCGGTGATCACGCCGAAATTATTCATGAAGCCCATCAGCTTCGGAATGTTCACCTGGGCCTTCTTGTCCCACACCGAGGCGGTGTGGCAGCCCGACTGATAGGCGCCATCGACCAGCGGCGAGATGACGGTGGCCGCCATCGCTTCCAGCTCCTGCGCGGTCATCAGACCGGTGGTGTCCTGCGAACCGACGATGTTCACCTTCACGCGCACGTCGGAGCCGGCATGCAGCACCTTGCCCGGCGTGACGCCGACGGCATTGCGGTTGAAGATCTTCTCCACCGCGGTCAGGCCCTGGCCCTCGACGGTGATTTCCTTGTTGGGCGCGAACACCGGGGTCGGCGTGACGCCGAGCGTTTCCGCGGCAAAGGTCTGCAGCTTCTTGCCGAACACGATGGCGTAGGACGAGCCCGCCTTCATGAATTCCATCTTCTGCGGCGTGAAGGCGGCGGCGACATCGACCAGCTCGTTGCCGGCTTCATCACGCAGCTTCTTGGCCTTGGCGTCGAGCTTCAGCACGGTACCGGTGGCGACCGAGTATTTCTGCTCGAGGATCGGGTTGCCTTCATTGTTCAGCAGCGGCTTGCCGTCATCACCGAGCTTCTTGACCCAGTTCTTCAGGTTGACGCCGATGCCGCCGGTGACATCCACCGTGGTCGCGAAGATCGGCGAAATGCCGTTGGTGCCGGCGACGACCGGGGCAAAGTTCACGAAAGGCACATAGGGGCTGGCCTGCTTTCCGGTCCACAGCGCCACGTTGTTGACGCCGGACATGCGCGACGAGCCGACGCCCATCGTGCCCTTCTCGGCGATCATCATCACGCGCTTGTCGGGATGCGCCTTCTGCAGCGCGACGATTTCCTGCTGCGCTTCCGGCGTGATCATGCACTGGCCATGCAGCTCGCGGTCCGAGCGCGAATGCGCCTGGTTGCCGGGCGACAACAGGTCGGTCGAGATATCGCCTTCGGCGGCGATATAGGTGACGACCTTGATCTCGTCTTCGACGTCCGGGAGCTTTGTGAAGAACTCGGCCTTGGCGTAGCTTTCCAGCACGTCCTTGGCGACGGCATTGCCGGCCTTGTAGGCATCGCGCAGGCGGAACATGTCGGCGTCATACAGGAAGACCTGGGTCTTCAGGACTTCACCGGCCTGCTTGGCCAGCGCGGCGTCGGCGCCGAGCGCGACATCCAGCAGGACCTTGATCGAAGGGCCGCCCTTCATGTGCGACAGCAGTTCCAGCGCGAAAGTCGGCGTGATTTCGGGGACGATGGCCTCGCCCACGATGATCTGCTTGAGGAAGGCCGCCTTGGCGCCTGCGGCGCTCGTGGTGCCCGGCAGGGTGTTGTAGATGAAGAATTTCAGAGCGCCGGCACGGAATTCGCTGCCGTTGTCCTTGATAAGGGCGATGATCTCGCTGGTGAGCGCGCCATCGTCGATCGGCTTGGGAGCGAGGTTCTGAGCTTTCCGGCTTTCGATCTCAGCGAGGTAATCTGAATACAGGCTCATCGTCATCCCAACGTCATGAGGCGGTTGACGCTGGAAACGCAGCGCCACCTGCCGTTCTTGTTAAAACCGGTCTAAAGGCGAATTCTGGCTTCGAGTACGTCAATCGCGCCCGACTGACAAGATACTGCAATGCGGTAAAAATAGTCCTTTAAAATCAGGTTTCAACGGTGTGGACGATGGTGTCGCAGGAGACGGATTACGAGCGGCACAACCGAGTTATGCGGCGCCCGGAATCGGAGCTTGATCGGCGGCACATGTTGCTGCCGAAAACCTCTCTGGCTCCCGCTGGAATTATTTAACGCTTTGTGCTACATGACCACTTAGATGGTCAGGAGCGTCGTATGAATCCGGTCAATCTGGCAGATGCAAAAGCCCACCTGAGCGAGCTTGTCGATCGGGTCGAGGCCGGCGATTCCATCGAGATCACCCGCCGTGGAAAGCCGGTCGCCCGGCTCACGACCGTGGCAACACCACGCAGGGCCATCGATATGGCCCTCCTTCAGTCCGTGACAGCCAACATGCCGCCGCAGACACAGACAGCCGCCGATCTGGTGCGATCGATGCGCGATGGCGACCGTTTCTGATGCTCTATCTGGACACATCGCTCATCGTTGCGGCGCTCTCAAACGAGGCGATAACCTCGCGCGTCCAGCACTGGCTGGCCGAACAGGACGCTGCTCAGCTTCTGATCAGCGACTGGACCATCACCGAGATGTCCTCGGCTTTTGCCTTGAAGTTGCGAAGCTCGCAGATCAATCCAGAGCAACGTGCTGCGGCACTGGCCATGTTCAGCAGGCTCGTGGTTGATAGTTTTACGGTGTTACCCGTGACGGGCTCACACTTCCGGACAGCAGCAAAATTCGTCGATCAACACACGCTCGGCCTCCGCGCCGGCGATGCACTGCATTTGGCCGTCGCCGCAGAGCATGGCGCCAAGGTGCAGACGTTGGATCAGCGATTGGCTGCGGCAGGGCCGGCGCTGGGTGTGGCGACACAGTTAATGGCGTAACGACAAAGATTTTCAGCTTTCGCTAATCCCTCCCCCACTCGATCGCACCCGACGGTTTGCTGGTGTTGAAGAATGATAGCAATCTGACTATTGTGATATCACTCGCAATGGAGGCTCATCATGCCGGCCGTCACGATCAGGAACCTATCAGACGCCACGCACCGCGCGCTCAAAGCGCGGGCCGAGCAGCATGGCCGCAGCACCGAGGCCGAAATTCGCCACATCCTTGAGACTGCGGTCCGCCCTCATGAGCGCCTCCGGCTTGGCAGCGCAATTGCGGACATCAGCCGTCGTCACGGACTGACCGACGCGGAAGCCGAAGCGCTCGATCAGACCCGCGACCGCACGCCCGCCAAGCCAATGAGCTTCGAGTGATCCTTCTCGACACGAACGTCGTGTCCGAGGTGATGAAGCGATCACCCGACAAGACCGTGCAGGCGTGGCTCGACGAACAGACCGCTGAAACGCTTTATCTGTCGAGCGTCACTGCCGCCGAATTGATGTTCGGAATTGGTGTGCTGCCTAATGGCAAGCGAAAGAACGAACTGACGGCCATCTTGAATGGCGTCATGAAACTATTTGAAGATCGCATTCTTCCATTCGACACCGCAGCCGCACGACGCTACGCCGAACTCGCTGTCAAAGCCCGAGCCACCGGCAAAGGTTTTCCGACGCCCGATGGCTATATTGCGTCGATCGCAGCATCGCACGGCTTAGCCGTAGCAACGCGCGATCCCAGCGCGTTCAATGCGGCTGGCCTGAGGGTAATCGATCCATGGAAAGTCTCGGATCATAGCGCGCGATAACGTCGCCAATCCGCGGCATGTACGCGGTTCGCAGCGTACGACACCACCCTCTTAACGCTATTGCCTTGGATCGTCCTCATCTTGATCATACGGGTATACGTCAAAAGAGAAATCTATCTGTAGATCACCGGCCAATGCCAAGCATTGAAAATCAAACACTTCGCCGCTTTGGTTATGAAAAACCCACCCG
>CALRZK010000165.1:0-6726 GCA_943372615.1 Bradyrhizobium ivorense
GACCCTGCCCTGTGCCTGCTTTGCGACGATGAGAAGGCCTACAGCCTCTACATGGATTATCTCGACCAGATGGAACGTCAGGGCGAGATGAAGGATGTGGACGCGGCGATGGATGCCATCCTCGACAAGGTGCAGGCCGCGCAGCTCGAGGACGACAAGAAACGCCGCGCCATGTTCAACGGCGAGGCGCCTGAAAACGACAAGTCTCTCTCTCCCTTCTTTTGCAGCCCGGTCAATAAATAGATGACAGATCTGACGTCGCTCACGCTCGCCGAGGCCCGCACCGGTCTTGCGAACAAGTCTTTCACGTCGGTGGAGCTCACCGATGCGCATCTGAAGGCGATGGAAGACGCGCGCGTGCTGAATGCCTATGTGCTGGAGACGCCGGAGAAAGCGCGCGAGATGGCGCAGGCCGCAGATGCGAAGATTGCCAAGGGCGAGGCGGGCGCTCTTGAGGGCATCCCGCTTGGCATCAAGGACCTGTTTGCCACCGAAGGCTTTCGCACGACCGCTTGCTCAAAGATCCTCGAAAATTTTGTGCCGCCTTACGAGTCCACCGTGACCAAGCAGCTGTGGCGCGACGGTGCCGTGATGCTCGGCAAGTTGAACAATGACGAATTCGCGATGGGTTCGGCCAATGAGACGTCGTATTTCGGCCCAGTGGTCAATCCCTGGCGCCGTGAAGGCTCCGACGTCAATCTCGTGCCTGGCGGTTCGTCCGGTGGTTCGGCGTCGGCCGTCGCCGCGGGTCTCTGCCTCGGCGCGACCGCAACGGACACCGGCGGCTCGATCCGTCAGCCCGCCGCATTCACCGGCATTGTCGGTCTGAAGCCGACCTACGGTCGTTGCTCGCGCTGGGGCACGGTGGCTTTCGCGTCGTCGCTCGATCAGGCCGGCCCTGTTGCGCGCACGGTGCGCGACACCGCGATCCTGACGCGTTCGATGGCGGGTTACGATCCCAAGGATTCCACCTCGGTGGATCGCGACGTGCCGGACTACGAGGCAGCGGTTGGCAAGTCCGTGAAGGGCATGAAGATCGGCATTCCCAAGGAATACCGTATCGACGGCATGCCGGCGGAGATCGAAAAACTCTGGCAGGATGGCGCGAAGCAGCTCGAAGCAGCCGGCGCCGAGCTCGTCGAAGTCTCGCTGCCCCACACCAAATACGCGCTGCCTGCCTATTACATCGTGGCTCCTGCAGAAGCCTCGTCGAACCTCGCGCGTTATGACGGCGTGCGCTACGGCCTGCGCGTGCCCGGCCGCAACATCGTCGACATGTACGAAAACACCCGCGCTGAAGGCTTTGGCGCCGAGGTTCGCCGCCGCGTGATGATCGGCACCTATGTGCTCTCGGCCGGCTACTACGACGCCTATTACCTGCGTGCGCAAAAAGTTCGCACGCTGATCAAGCAGGACTTTGAGGACTGCTTTGCCAAGGGCGTCCACGCGATCCTGACGCCCGCGACGCCGTCGGCCGCCTTCGGCATCGGCGAGAAGGGCGGCGCCGATCCGATCGAGATGTATCTCAATGACATTTTTACGGTGACCGTGAACATGGCGGGCCTGCCGGGCATCGCCGTGCCGGCCGGCAAGGATGCCCAGGGCCTGCCGCTCGGTCTGCAGCTGATCGGTCGCCCGTTCGATGAAGAGACACTGTTCTCGCTCGGCGAAGTGATCGAGCAGGCGTCGGGACGATTTACTCCGAAGAAGTGGTGGTAGGCTTGTAGCGGGGCCGGCGTTTCAATGCGCGCGCAGTTCCCGCATATCGCCTCGCTCATGCGGGCTTCGCTCACTGGACAAATATAACCAAAGGGTTATATTTCTCCATGCAGTGGAGTATCGTCAACCACGAAGCGTTCGATCCCGAGTATCAGGCGCTTCCGGGCGCTGTGAAGGTCGCGCTGCTCGCACATTTGAACTTGCTGCGGACTTTCGGTCCGGCGCTTGGCCGGCCGCATGTGGATACGTTGGCTGGCTCCAGATATCGCAACATGAAGGAGCTGCGGTTCGATGCGGCCGATGGCGTGTGGCGCGTTGCCTTTGCGTTCGATCCCGAGCGACGGTCGATTGTACTGGTCGCGGGCGACAAAGCGGGCGTGGCGCAAAAGCGGTTCTACAAGGCGCTGATTGCGAAAGCCGATAGCAGGTTCGCCGAGCATCTTGCTGCGCTCGGCGAGCAGGGATGATGAGGAATGGCATGACAGACAACCGTGGTAAGGCCGGGCGTACGTTGGATGAATTGTTCGCTGAACTGACGCCGAGGCAGCAGCACCTGGTGGCCGAACGCAGCGCCAAGCTGCATGAGGAGGTGGAAGGGCTCAAAGCCCTTCGCAAGCTCGCTGAGCGTAGCCAGGAGCAGATCGCGGAAGCGCTCGGCGTGACCCAGCCGGCGGTGGTAAAAATGGAGCGGCAGACGGATCTCTACCTCTCCACGCTGCGCCGGTTTGTTGAAGCAGCCGGCGGAACGCTGGCGCTACGCATCGAGCTTCCGGGAAAAGGTGTCATTCACCTCACAGGTGTTGGTGAGTTGACCGAGGCCTGAGAGCGCGACACCACTTTCTTATCCATTCACTAACCACATTGCCGGTGCGCGGGCACCTGTGGCTTTCGGTTTGCATCAAATTGAAAAGCGTTGCTTTAGTTTACCCGCATCATTCCCGTCTGCCGTGGGGACGGCCGCATCGCCAGGGATGCGCGTGGGACATTCGTGAGTGCGACGTCGATGCGTAGGTTGCGTTCGTTGGGGGCTGTCGTGGCGGCCAGTGCGCTGCTGCTGGGGTGCGCCTCGGTCTATAACGAACCGGTCAATGTGCCGGTCGGCCCAGGCGGCCCGACCGACAATCTGTCGCTGAATTTCGCCGATCCCGCTGCGCTCGATGATCTCCTGATCGGCCTGTCCTTCTCCGGCGGCGGCACGCGCGCTGCGGCCTATTCGTTCGGCGTGCTGCAGGAGATGGACAACATCCCGATGCCTCGCTCGTCGGACAAGATGGTCGATCGTCTCGATTTCATCTCGGGCGTTTCCGGTGGCTCGGTCACGGCCGCTTATTTCGGCATGAAGAAGCGCGAGGCACTCACGGATTTTCGGGAGCGCTTTTTGCTGCAGAATGCTGAAGCAGGGCTGCAGACGCAATTGTCGCTCGGCACCATCGGCCGTGCGCTTGGCGGCGGTATCAATGACTCCACCGCCTTCACCAAATGGCTCGACGATCATTTGTTTGGAGGCATCACCTATAGCGAGTTTCGGCAAATCGGCTCGCCGCGGGTATGGATCAACGCGTCGGATATCTACAACCGCGTGCCATTCGTGTTCGGCGCGACGGCCTTCGATGCGATCTGCAGCGATATCGGCAAATTCCCGATTTCGCAGGCGGTGGCTGCATCGGCTGCTGTGCCGATCGCTTTTGCGCCTGCGGTGGTGCAGGCATTTCCCGGCAAGTGCAATACGCCGTTGCCGGCCTGGGTGCAGCGTGCGGCTGCCAATCGCAATGCGTCGCCTATGCTGAACAACTATGCCAAGGCGATCATCCGTTATCGCGAGGGCGCCGTGCCTTACATCAAGCTGATGGATGGCGGGCTGGTCGACAATTACGGTGTCGCCGGCTTCACGATCACCCGCGAGTCGTCGGACACGCCGTATGGCCCGCTATCGCCACAACAGGCGGTCAAGCTGCGGCGCGCACTGTTCCTCGTGGTGGATGCCAAGACCGGCTTGTCGGGCAACTGGGTCAATACGGTGCAGGGGCCGGACGGCATCGAACTGCTCAAGGCCGCCGTGGACACGACCATGGATGCGAGCGTGGGTGCCAATTACACCGCCTTTGATCGCACCATGAAGGACTACCAGTCTTCGCTGGTCGCGTGGCGTTGCGGTCTTTCGGCTGCTCAGCGCGCGAGTTACGGAGCAAAGCCCGGCTGGAACTGCCGCGATCTGCAGTTCTTCGTCGGCCGCCTGGGTTTCAACCAGCTCGATGCCGAGCGCGCCGCGGTGCTCGAGAGCGTGCCGACGCGCTTCTCGTTGCCGCAGGCCCAGGTGGATGACGTGATCGCCGCGGGCAGGGACACACTCCGCGCAAGCCCGGTGTTCAAGGCGTTTGTCGCGGGGATGTGAGGGTTGTAAGTTTCATTAACTTAACTTACATCTGCAAGGTAAGTTAAGTTTGTGAGGCTGACATGACTAAATATGCAGCTTTGGGCCAGTTCTTGAGCCGGCAGCCAGTCGCGCGCGTTCAGCTAAGCTTTGCAGACATTGAGAGGATTACGGGCGGCAAGCTTCCTGCGTCCCAGCGCTACCCCGCGTGGTGGAGCAATAATCCCATGAACAATCCGATGACACGGGTCTGGCTCGATGCCGGCTTTCGGACGGAGCAGGTGGATATCGCCGGCCGCAAACTGGTATTTTACAAGGCGGATCCGAGCAGCACCGAAATGGCAGAGGCGAATAGTGCTGCGCACAACGCCTCGAATACCGATGAGCATCCGCTGGTTACACGGCTACGTGGGACCGTTCGTGTATCTCCGGGCGTCGACTTGACCGCACCTGCCGACAGCGCTTGGGGCGATCTGGCCTATGGTGATATTGTCGACGGTGGCAGCGAGTGATGGTTTCATCGTTGCTTCTGGACACCTGCGCGCTCATTTTCCTCACGATTGATGATGGCCGGGCAGGGAAGGTCCGAGCGGCTTTGAAGAATGCTCGCGACGCTGGCGAGACGGTTTTCGTGTCCCCGATCTCCGCGTGGGAGATTGGCTTGCTCGCCTCGCTTGGGCGGGTCAATCTTCTGGCGTCACCCGGACGGTGGTTCGAGACGGTGACGGAGACACCCGGAGTCCGTCTTGCTGATTTGTCGCCAGCCGTTCTGATCGCCTCGTCATTTCTGCCTGACGCAAAATGGCGTGATCCAGCCGACCGCATCATGGCGGCAACCGCGCGAGAGTACGGTTTCACTTTGCTGACGAGCGACAAGCAGTTATTGGCATATGCCGCCAAGGGACATATTCGCGCATTGCCGTGCTGACATCTGAACTTTCGCGACCGCACCTGAAATACGCACGCTGCCCTAGGATATCGCCATGAACGCACCTGTCAAACCATCAAAACTCCTCAAGGGCGCCACCGGTGACTGGGAAATGGTCATCGGGCTGGAGGTCCATGCCCAGGTCAATTCCAGCGCGAAGCTGTTTTCCGGCTCGTCCACCGCCTTCGGCGGCGCGCCCAATACGCATGTGTCGCTGGTGGATGCCGCGATGCCGGGCATGCTGCCGGTCATCAATGAGGAATGCGTCCGCCAGGCGGTGCGCACCGGGCTCGGCCTGAACGCGCAGATCAATCTGCGGTCGGTGTTCGACCGCAAGAACTATTTCTATCCGGACTCGCCGCAGGGCTACCAGATCAGCCAGTACAAGTCGCCGATCGTGGGCGAAGGCGAGATCGCCATCGAACTCGCCGATGGCAGCACGGCCACTATCGGCATCGAGCGCCTCCATCTTGAGCAGGACGCCGGCAAGCTGGTCCATGACCGCAATCCGTCCAGCACCTCAGTCGATCTCAATCGCTGCGGCGTCGCATTGATGGAGATCGTCTCCAAGCCGGACATGCGCACCTCCGAACAGGCCCAGGCCTATGTGTCGAAGCTGCGCACCATTCTGCGCTATCTCGGCACCTGCGACGGCGACATGGAGAAGGGCAATCTCCGCGCCGACTGCAACGTCTCGGTCCGCCGCCCAGGCGAGCCGTTCGGCACGCGCTGCGAGATCAAGAACGTCAATTCGATTCGCTTCATCGGCCAGGCCATCGATTACGAAGCGCGCCGCCAGATCGAGATCATCGAGGATGGCGGCACCATCGAGCAGGAGACGCGGCTCTACGATCCCAACAAGGGCGAGACCCGCTCGATGCGCTCCAAAGAAGAGGCGCATGACTACCGGTACTTCCCGGATCCGGACTTGCTGCCGCTGGAATTCAGCGAGGCGTTCGTCGCCGCGTTGAAGGCGGAACTGCCGGAACTGCCGGACGCGAAGAAGGCGCGCTTCGTCAGCGCCTTCGGCCTGTCGGACTACGATGCCGCCGTGCTGGTGACCGAGCGCGAGAGTGCCGAATTCTACGAAGCCGTGCTCGACGGCCTCGAGGACAAGGCGCGCGACGGCAAGCTGGCCGCCAACTGGGTGATCAACGAGCTGTTCGGTCGCCTCAACAAGGAAGGCCAGGACATCGCGTCGTCGCCGGTGTCGTCCGCGCAGATGTCTGCCATCATCGACCTGATCGGCGAGGGCGTCATCTCCGGCAAGATCGCCAAGGACCTGTTCGAGATCGTCTGGACCGAAGGCGGCGACCCGCGCGTGCTCGTGGAAGAGCGCGGCATGAAGCAGGTCACCGATATGGGCGCCATCGAGAAGGTGGTGGACGACATCATCGCGGCGAACCCGGACAAGGTGGCGCAGGCGCAGGCCAAGCCGGCGCTGATGGGCTGGTTTGTCGGCCAGGTGATGAAGTCATCGGGCGGCAAAGCCAATCCGCAGGCGGTGAACGATCTGCTGAAGAGCAAGCTCGGGCTCTGATCTCCGCCCACGCCATCCGGTTTGAGACAACGGCGCCGCTTCAAGCGGCGCCGTTGTCGTTTCGGGAGACGTAAGCCACGGCGCGTTGCGACCGCACAGCGAGAGAATCGAGTCGCGAATCGTGGCGAGTGAAGTGACAGCGGAGGCGGTTGCGCGCCCTTGAGGGTA
>CALRZK010000166.1:0-6705 GCA_943372615.1 Bradyrhizobium ivorense
AAGCCGAGGTGGCAAGGATCAACGAGAGCGGCATCCTGCCGCCGGGCGTGCGCATCGAACGCATCTATGACCGCAGCGATCTGATCCAGGCCACCACACATACGGTGCTGCACAATCTCGCTTTCGGCATCCTGCTGGTGTTCTTCGTGCAGTGGATGTTTCTCGGTGATCTCCGCAGTGCCATGATTGTCGCGGCGACGATCCCGTTTGCGCTGTTCTTTGCGATCGGCATTCTCGTGATCCGCGGCGAGTCCGCTAATCTGCTGTCGATCGGCGCCATCGATTTCGGTCTCATCGTCGATGCCACCGTCATCATGGTCGAGAACATTTTCAGACATCTCGCGGGGCATGCGGGGACGGTCGATCACGGCGCCCAGGAGCGCGGCTTCAAGGGCAAGCTGGCGGTGATCTTCAATGCGGCGACCCAGGTGAACAGCGCGATCTTCTTCTCGGCACTGATCATCATTGTCGGCTTCCTGCCGCTGTTCACCCTGAGCGGCGTCGAAGGCCATATCTTCGGGCCGATGGCCAAGACCTATGCCTATGCGCTGTCGGGCGGCCTGCTGGCGACGCTGACGGTGTCGCCGGCCTTGAGCGCCGTGCTGCTGCCGGCGCGCGTGAAGGAGGTCGAGACTGTCGTCGTGCGCTGGATGCGCAAGATCTATGAGCCAATGCTGAAACTGGCATTGGACCGCCGTCGCGTCACGCTTGCGGTTGCCGGCGTGCTGGTGCTGGCGTCGCTGCTCGTCGGACGCTCGCTCGGGCTCGAATTCCTGCCGCGCCTTGAAGAAGGCAATATGTGGATCCGCGCTTCGCTGCCGCCGTCGATCTCGCTCGATGAAGGCAATAAATACGTCAATCAGATCCGCAATCTCATCAAGGAGTTTCCGGAGGTCGAGACGGTCGTCTCGCAACAGGGCCGTCCGGATGACGGCACCGATGCGACTGGCGTCTTCAATGCCGAGTTCTTCGTGCCGCTGCGGCCGCGTAGCGAATGGCGTAAGGGCGTGGACAAGGAAGCCCTGACGAGCGAACTCTCGGGCCGGTTCAACAGCGAGTTTCCGGGGATCGAGTTCAATTTCTCGCAATATATCCAGGACAATGTTCAGGAGTCTGTTTCGGGCGTGAAGGGCGAGAACTCGATCAAGCTGTTCGGCTCGGACCTCGATACGCTCACGAAGACGGCGGCGAAGATCAAGGCTGTGATGCAGACAGTGCCGGGCGTCACCGATCTCGCAGTGTTCAATTCGGTGGGGCAGCCGACCATCCGGATCGATGTCGATCGCAAGGCGGCCGGCCGTTATGGTCTGGCTCCGGGTGACATCAACGCGGCCGTGCAGACGGCGATCGGCGGTCAGGCGGCCGGCGAGGTCTATGAAGACAGCAGCGACCGACATTTCCCGATCATGGTGCGTCTCGCCTCGAACTATCGCAAGAGCGTTGGCGCCATCGAGCGCCTGACGCTCGGCGTCGCCAATGGTAGCAGCGTCGTGCAGATTCCGTTGAAGGAAGTGGCGAGCGTCAAGTTGGTGGCCGGCGCGTCCTTCATCTATCGCGAACAGCAGCAGCGTTATCTGCCCATCAAGTTCAGCGTCCGCGGCCGTGATCTCGGCAGTACGGTGCTGGAAGCGCAGAAGAAGATCGCCGAAGAGGTGCAGTTGCCGCCGGGCTATCGGCTGGAATGGGTCGGCGAATTTGGCAATCTGCAGGATGCGATCGCGCGACTGAAGGTGATCGTGCCGATTACGATCCTCCTGATCAGCGTGATCCTGTATTTCCACTTCTCATCGTTCCGCGACATGTGCCTCGCACTCAGCGTCATTCCCATGGCGATGATCGGCGGCATCTTCACGCTGGCGGTGACGGGCACGCCGTTCAGTGTGTCTGCGGCGATCGGTTTCATCGCGCTGTTCGGCATCTCGGTGATGGAGGGCATCATCCTGCTGTCCTATTACAACGAGCAGATTGACAACGGCATGGCGCGCGCAGCCGCGCTGGCGGAAGCGTGCCAGTCGCGGTTCCGACCTGTCATGATGACCTGTATTGCGGCCTGCGTGGGCCTGTTGCCGGCGGCGTTCTCCACCGAGATCGGATCGCAGGTGCAGCGGCCGCTGGCGCTGGTGGTGGTCGGCGGCATCGTGCTGGCGCCGGTGCTGGTGTTGCTGGTGCTGCCGGTTTTGATCGGGATGTTCTCTCGGCACGAGAAACACGTTGCCGAAGACCCCGGCCTCAACGCCGTACCCGCGGAATAAGCGATCATACGGGGCAGGGCGATGGTGAAGCGAGTGGGGAGCGGCCGACGCCGGTTGATCTGTGCGGCGTTGGCGACTGGGCTGTCAGGCACGGTGGTGCAGGCCGAGACGCTGAACGACGCCCTGGTGAAAGCCTATCAATCCAATCCGCAGCTCAATGCGGACCGGGCACGTCAGCGTGCGACGGATGAAAATGTCCCGCAGGCGATGAGCGGTTATCGCCCGCAGATCGCTGCCACGCTGGGCGTGGGCTTGCAGGCTGTCCGCAATCTGCTGCCGGACAATACGGTCCAGGGCGCGACGCTCAAGCCATGGACCATTGGCGTGACGGTGACGCAGACGTTGTTCAATGGCTTCAAGACGTCGAACAGCGTGCGCGTCGCCGAGTTTCAGGTGAAGAGCGGTCGCGAGGCGCTGCGCAATGTCGGGCAGGGCGTGCTGCTCGATGCGGTTACCGCCTACACCAATGTGCTGGCGGCCTCGTCGCTCCTCGATGCCCAGCGCGCCAATGTGGCTGCCTTGCGCGAGACGCTCGAAGTCGCACGAAAACGGCTCGCCTCAGGCGACGTGACGCCGACCGATACCGCGCAGGCCGAAGCGCGGCTGGCGCGCGGGCAGGCGGATCTCAACGCGGCCGAGGTCGCTCTCGCGATCAATCAGGCGACCTATCTGCAGGTCATCGGCATGGCGCCGGCAAAGCTTGCTCCGGCGGAGCCGATCGATCGCCTGCTGCCCACCAGCCGTGACAATGCGGTCGCGCAGGCCACCTCGGCGAACCCCGCGGTTGTCGCTGCCCGCTTCGATGTCGATGTCGCGACGACCACGATCAGCGTTGCGGAGAGCAGCCTGTATCCGACGGTGACCGTGCAGGCCGGCGCCAGCCGCTCCATGCAATCGGATTCCACGCTCGGGACTTACGGGACCGATCAGGCCTCCATTCTCGGTCAGGCATCCGTTCCGCTCTATGACGGCGGGCTCGCCGCGGCGCAGACGCGGCAGGCAAAAGAGCTGGCGACACAGAGTCGTCAGGTACTCGAACAGGTCCGCAACCAGGCGCGCTCGGCTGCCATCGGGGCTTGGGTCTCGCATGAAGGCAGCAAGATCGCCGTCACGGCGGCCGAGGCGGAAGTGAGGGCCGCCGGGATCGCGCTGCAGGGCGTCCAACGCGAAGCGCAAGGTGGCCAGCGCACCACGGTCGATGTGCTCAATGCCCAGCAGGATCTGATCCAGGCGAAGTCACGTCTGATCGGTGCGCTGCGTGATCGCGTGATCGCATCCTATACGCTGCTGGGCGCCGTTGGCGGGCTGGATGTCCGGACGCTGGCGCTGAACACGCCGGATTATCTGCCGGAGGTACACTATCATCAGGTGCGCGACGCCTGGCACGGCCTGCGGACGCCTTCGGGGAAGTGACGACGGCTAATGCCCCATTCTTGATCCAGAGCAATATCCCGCCCGGCGCGATGGCATAAAAGTCAATTGCGCGGGGGTGGTGGCCATGGTGTAACCGGCTCAGCGTCGTTTAGATCGACTCAAGGGTATGCCGGAACCCATTGATGACATTATGGTTTGTCTTCGCTCTCATGACCGCCGCGGCGACTTTCGCCGTGCTGCTGCCGCTTGGCCGGAAGGGCGCAGTGGCCGGTGGCACCGATGTGGCCGTCTATAAGGACCAACTCGCCGAAGTCGGACGCGATGTCGCAGCCGGGCTGATCGGGCCTGCCGAAGCCGAAGCCGCGCGCGTGGAGATCGGTCGCCGGCTGCTTGCCGCCGCGGATGCCGATGGCAAGAGCGTGACGGGCAATGCGCCTGGTGTGCGCAAGGCGGTGTCGCTGGTGGCGCTGATCGGGTTGCCGCTGATCGCCGTCGGCGTCTATCTGCCGCTCGGCTCCCCCGCGATGCCGGACATGCCGCTGGCGTCGCGTCAGCAAAACACCAATCCCAATCAATCGGTGGTCAGCCTGATCGCGCAGGTCGAGGCGCATCTCGAAAAGAACCCGACGGATGCGCGCGGCTGGACGGTGCTGGCGCCGGTGCTGGCGCGGATCGGCCGCCATGACGATGCAGTGCGCGCCTATCGCAACATCATCACCTTCGGCGGCGATAGCGCCGCCAATCGCGCCGATCTCGGCGAAGCCATGACCATGGCTGCCAATGGCGTGATCACCGCCGAGGCCAAAGCCGAATTCGAGCGCGCCGTCGCGCAGGATGCCGATGAGGTCAAGGGACGTTACTTCCTCGGCCTCGCTGCCGAGCAGGATGGCCGCCGGGATGACGCGGCGACGATCTGGCGCGGGATGCTCGAAAAGGCGCCGGCCGATGCGCCGTGGCGTCCGGTCGTGACCGCAGCGCTCGCGCGCGTCGGAGGCAAGGGACCGGACCTGCCGGCGCTGCCGCAGGAGACTGTAGCCGCGGCGCAGGACATGAATGCGGATGATCGCAATGCGATGATCCAGGGCATGGTCGATCGTTTGGCGACGCGCCTGAAGCAGGACGGCAGCGATGTCGATGGCTGGCTCCGCCTGGTGCGCGCCTATCTCGTGCTGGGCGATCGCGACAAGGCGAAGAGCGCACTCGCCGATGCAAGGCAGGCGGTCGGCGGCGATGCCGAGCGGCTGCGCAAGCTGAATGACGGCCTGAAAGAGACGGGCCTCGATGGATAGTTCATCATGACACGCAAGCAGCGACGTTTGACGATGATCGGTGGCGCGCTGGCGGTGCTCGCGATCGCGGCCGGCCTGGTGCTGTATGGCCTGAGTGGCTCTATCGTGTTTTTCTCGACGCCGACCATGGCGGCGGAGAAGCAGATTCCGGTCGGCAAGCGCTTTCGCCTTGGCGGCATGGTGGAGCAGGGGTCGCTCACGCGTGGCGACAATCTCGCGGTGAGTTTTAAAGTCTCCGACGGCGGCGCGACCCTGCCTGTAAATTTCAAGGGCATCTTGCCGGACCTCTTTCGCGAAGGGCAGGGCGTAGTTGCCGAAGGCGCGCTCGATGCCAATGGCGTGTTCAAGGCCGACACCGTGCTCGCCAAGCATGACGAGACCTATATGCCGAAGGAAGTGGCCGATGCGCTGAAGAAGCAGGGCCGCTGGAAGGAAGGCGAGGGCGGCAAGCCGGTCGTCTCGCAGGATACGACCAGTAACAAGCCGAGCGTGACGCAATGATTGCCGAGGCCGGACATTACGCGCTCATCCTCGCGCTCGCCCTGGCGCTGATCCAGTCGACGGTGCCGGTGGTGGGCGCACAGCTGCGCGACACCGCGCTGATGAATGTGGCGCGTTCGACGGCGCTGGCGCAATTTCTGTTCTGTGGCCTGTCGTTCCTGGCACTGACCACGCTTTATGTCGTGTCGGATTTCTCTGTCGCCAACGTGTTCCAGAATTCGCATTCGGCAAAACCGCTGCTCTACAAGATCACCGGCGTGTGGGGTAACCACGAAGGCTCGATGCTGCTGTGGGTGGCGATCCTCGCTTTCTTCGGCGCGCTGGTCGCGAGTTTCGGCAATAATCTGCCGCTGTCGCTGCGCGCGCATGTGCTGGCCGTGCAGGGATGGATCGCTGCGGCGTTCTATCTGTTCATCCTGGCAACCTCGAACCCGTTCACCCGGATGGCGCAGGCGCCGCTGGAAGGGCGTGACCTCAATCCGGTGCTGCAGGATATCGGCCTCGCCGTGCATCCGCCGATGCTCTATCTCGGCTATGTCGGCTTCTCCATCTCGTTCTCATTCGCCGTTGCTGCGCTGATCGAAGGCCGCATCGATGCGGCCTGGGCGCGCTGGGTGCGGCCATGGACGCTGGTGGCGTGGATTTTCCTCACCCTCGGCATCGCCATGGGCTCCTATTGGGCCTATTACGAACTCGGCTGGGGCGGCTGGTGGTTCTGGGATCCGGTGGAAAATGCCTCGCTGATGCCGTGGCTGTCCGGCACCGCGCTCTTGCATTCCGCCATCGTGATGGAAAAGCGCAACGCGCTGAAGGTCTGGACCGTTTTGTTGGCGATCCTGACATTTTCGCTGTCGCTGCTCGGCACCTTCCTGGTGCGCTCGGGCGTGCTCACCTCGGTGCATGCCTTCGCCACCGATCCGTCGCGCGGCGTGTTCATCCTCGTCATTCTCTGCCTGTTCATCGGCGGCAGCCTGACGCTCTATCTGTGGCGTGCATCGTCGCTGAAGCAAGGCGGCCTGTTCGCGCCGATCTCGCGCGAGGGTGCGCTGGTGCTGAACAATCTGTTCCTCACCACGGCCTGTGCGACCGTGTTCGTCGGCACCCTGTATCCGCTGGCGCTGGAAATGCTCACCGGCGACAAGATTTCGGTGGGCGCGCCGTTCTTCAATCTGACCTTCGGCCCCCTGTTCGTGCCGCTGTTGCTGGCGGTGCCATTCGGTCCCATGCTGGCGTGGAAGCGCGGCGACATCCGCGGCGTCGCGCAACGCTTGCTCGGTGCCGGCATCGCA
>CALRZK010000167.1:0-6699 GCA_943372615.1 Bradyrhizobium ivorense
CACTTCGCCTGATGGCTGCCGCAAGGGATCAGCGGGTGATCGCCTGGCAAGCGCTGCAACAGCTGCCGCGCGGCGTTTGCTAAGCTCGGTACGGGCGATCTTGAATGCCAGGCGGCCGCCGGCCGCCTCGAGACAGTTCCTTACGATCCCCAATATGGCGATGAAAGCGGCAGGCCAGAGAACGTCATAGAACCCGCCTTCATTGGCGATACGACTGATGGAATGGGCGATAAGGCCAGCCTGGGGAATAAAGAAAAGGGCGGCGACGACTTGCAGGGCCGCGGGCAGTCGAGTGGAAGGCAGTAGGTGAGATGGCTCGCCCCCGTGCTTCGCGCTATGGTCCGAATTGATCACACTAGCCTCATCAGGCGTGCCCAAGGCACGCCAAAGCACTTTTCGGCGGTGGATTGGCTACCACTGCACCGCCGAGCCAGGCCGCACTGCTTCAGTTTACTAATCTCTCTAACTATGTAATTATGTAATCGTATTGCGTCAACCCGTCCGCCGTGCAACATGGTTTCAAAATCACACTGCCGAGATACCTAATTGATGAGCGACGCCACGAACCGCCTGCCCCTCTCGACATTGCGAATGGGCGATACTGCTCCGGACTTTGAGGCTCGCTCGACGCAGGGGCCTGTCCGCCTCTCCGACTACAAGGGCCGTTGGCTGGTCTTTGTCTCGCACCCGGCCGATTTTACGCCCGTCTGTACGACAGAGTTCGTTGGACTCGCCAAAGCCCATGAGCGGTTCGCCGAGCTCGACTGTGCGCTATTGGGACTATCGGTCGACAGTCTCTATTCACATCTTGCCTGGACCCGCGCGATCCGCGAGCTCTTTTCCGTCGACATCCCTTTCCCGGTCATCGAAGACCCTTCGATGTTTGTCGGAAAGGCTTACGGCATGATCGATGAAACGTCTGAAAGCAGCGCCGGTGTTCGCGCGACCTACTTCATCGATCCAGCAGGCGTGATCCGGGCGATCACCCATTACCCCCTGACGCTCGGCCGATCGGTAGACGAGATGGTAAGGATGGTCGCTGCACTGCAAGCCACCTATTCGGGTGAGAGGCTGGCGCCAGCCGACTGGAAGCCGGGCGAGCCCCTGCTTCAGCTCGCCGACGAAAAGGCTCAGAAAGACGCCGATTGGTTCTGCCGGAGCGAAGCATGAAGACGCTCTGGCAATCGCGCGAACAGGCGGATGTTGCCGCCGATAAGCTGCGCAAATTCGCGCAGGCTCAACGTCTGATGATCCTTTCGCTCCTGCTTGAAGGGGAAAAATCGGTCACCGAAATCGACATGGCGACAGGAATCGGCCAACCGGCATTGAGTCAGCAGCTCGCGGAGCTTCGCAAGGCAGAGCTCGTGACAACGCGCCGGCAGGCAAAGCAAGTCTACTATAGCCTCGCCGATGATACAGTTGTCCTGTGCGTGCGCAGCATCGAGGCGGTCTTCGGGGCCGGAGACCCCGAGCGGGCGCTCATGAGCATGGTGCGACCGGATGTGCGGCCGGAGCGAAGCGGAACTGTAAAAGGGGCGGCGAACTTCGCTCGAATACGCTGATTCAGCCGGAGGTCTTAAGCCGCTCTTAAGCTTCAAGGCAAGGCGCTCTTCCGAACAACCGCGTTGGAGGAGAGTGTCAGAAATGGCAAAAGAAGTACGCCGCAGTCTTACGCTTTTGCAGGTCAACGATACGCATGGCTATCTGGAACCACATCCTGAATTGATCTGGCACGGCGCGAACCCGCATTTCCCAACGCTTGGCGGTTATGCACGCATAGCAGGCTACCTAAACCAGGTCCGATCCGAATGCCCTGACGCCGTCATCGCTCTCGACAATGGCGATACATTTCACGGCACATATGCGGCCGTCTCTTCGAAGGGTGAGGCCCTCGTTCCTCTGACCAACGCGCTCGCGTTCGACGCGATGACCGCACATTGGGAGTTTGCTTGGGGACCGGCGCACTTCAAAGCGCTTGCCAAGCGGCTCGATTATCCAGTCCTGGCGATCAACTGCTTCGACCAGAAAACGGGGCGCAGGCCGTTTGCCGCATCGCGTGTCATCGAACGCGGGGGCGTAAGGATCGGCGTAATCGGCGTCGCTGCGACCATTGTCGACAAGACGATGCCGCCGCATTTCAGCGAAGGCTTGCGGTTCACCAACGGTGAAAAGGAGTTGCCGCGCGAGATCCGTCGGCTCCGCCAGAAAGAAAGCGTTGAGCTTATCGTCATTCTCTCCCATCTCGGCCTGCCGCAGGACATCAAGCTTGCCGGACTGGTGAATGGAATCGACGTCATTCTCAGCGGCCATACGCATGACCGGCTGGAACGACCCGTCTTGGCCAACGGTGCGATCATCATTCAGTCAGGATGCCATGGCGCCTTCGTCGGCCGGCTAGACCTGAGCGTCGGCAATGACGGTGTCCGACTGGAGGGCCACGAGTTGGTCGCCATGGATGAAACGGTCGATCCTGATCCGTCGATGGCAAAACTCGTGGAAGGCGTGATGGCGCCGTTGCGAGAGCATCTCTCAGTCCCTGTCGGCCAGCTCGATATGGCGCTTCATCGCAACACGATCCTCGACTGCACGATGGACGACTTCTTGTTGGCTGCCCTATGCGATACCTCCGGACGGAAGATCGCCTTCTCGAACGGGTGGCGCTACGGCGCGCCGATACCGCCCGGCCCGGTTACGATGAACGATCTCTGGAACATCATCCCGGTCAATCCTCCCGTCTCGACGGTAACCATGACTGGCGCAGAGATCCGCGAGATGATGGAGCAGAATCTCGACCGGACATTCTGCGCGGATCCGTTTGGCCAGATGAGCGGCTATGTGAAGCGCTTCTGCGGACTAACGATCTTCGCCAAGATCGAAAACCCCTTTGGCAGCCGCATCGTGCAAATTTTCGCCGGGGAAAAAAAGATCGATCCGGCGGCGAGCTACGAGGTGGCATTTGTCACCGCCCAAGGAGTGCCAGGTCGGTTCGGCCGCGACCGAGGCCAGATGCAGATTTCAGCAATCGAGGCGCTGCAAGCATATCTCGCGAAGAACACTCCAGCTGCCACGACACCGGGACGCGTCATTCCGATCTAAGTCTCAAAGACGTGCGTTTGAAATAAGCTACACGATGGCTTCCTCGCCTGGGGACGCGGCCTCATGGTTCTCGGTCCGGCGTACACGCTTTTCCGAAGAACGCGTTGTCGGCATTCTTGACAGCCGCAGGCTATTTCCCGCCACGGATAAAGAACTGGCGAGCATGGCCAGCGCGGCCATGGATGGTGTGAGGATGCCGGCGATTGCAACGGGGAGAGCGATCAAATTGTAGACGATAGCCAGACCGATATTTTGCCGGGCAACTCGTAGAGTACGCCGTGATAAGGCGATCGCCGTTATGAGCTGGGCGATGCCGCCTTTGACGATCACCAAGTCAGCCGTCTGTGCAGCGGCTCCATGCGCTTCGGCGACAGACACGCCGCACTCTGCTGCCGCGAGCGCAGGCGCGTCATTGACGCCGTCTCCAACAAACAAAACCGGACCAGCCACGCTTTTCAGGAGGCCGACCTTGTCGGCAGGCGAGCAGCCGTATAGGGCCTGCCGCGATGGAATACCGAGTGCTGCGGCGACCCTGAGCGTCGGCCCTGCAGCGTCGCCAGAAGCGATCCACACGCCGACATTCATCTGTTTCAATTGGTTGACGGTGGAAAGCGCCTCGTCGGTGTGCATGTCGGCCAGACTGAGCTTGCCGATTTCCTTACCGTCGAGGCTCACGGCGAGCCATGTCAGACCGTCATCTCCCTCAAAGCCGCAGATGGCAATTGACCGGCCATTCCGGTCCACGGCCTCGGCGCCGCGGTCCAGGCGGATGCCGCCCGTCCCCTCTTCGCGGCCGTAACGTGCGACGATCGCACGCGCCAGCGGATGATCGATGCCGGTCTCCGCCCGAGCCGCAAGACGCAACACCTCGTCTTCGGTCCAACCCTCGGCGGCGGAGACCGTGCCAACCGTCGGGTGGCCGGCCGTCAGCGTTCCGGTCTTATCAAAGATCGCGGTCGCCGGCTTGGCCAACGCTTCGAACGCAACAGGATCGCGCAGGCGAAGCCCGCACCTGGCCGCGATGCTTGCAGCGCGCGCCTGCGCGAGGGGGCCTGCGATCGACAAGGCACAGGGGCACGCCGCCGCCAGCACCGTCAGGCCTCTGATCACAGCTTCCGCCAACGCTACGCCAGCGATTGGGAGGACCGCCGTCGTCGCGAATGCGAGGCAAGGAATTCCCCAGCTCAATGCTGCAGCGATCCGGTCCGCCCGTGACGCCGCTGTGCCTTTCTGCGCGACCTCCAACGCGATTGCTCCGCCCATCCGATCCAGATCGCAATCTCCGAAGGCGCGATCGACCGTTACGAGAACGCGACACTGCAAGTTTATCGAGCCCGCCTCGACGCGATGCCCGATCTCGACGGGAATTGCGCGACT
Source organism: Bradyrhizobium ivorense (assembly GCA_943372615.1). Taxonomy (GTDB): domain Bacteria; phylum Pseudomonadota; class Alphaproteobacteria; order Rhizobiales; family Xanthobacteraceae; genus Tardiphaga; species Tardiphaga ivorense_A. Next base: position 4,474 of record CALRZK010000167.1, read on the forward strand.
TTCGCCGGTCAGCACCGCGCGATTGATGAGACTCCGCCCATCGCAGATCTCTCCGTCCATACCGATGATGGAGCCAGCGTCGACGACGATGGTATCACCGATCTCAATCTCCTTGACGGAGATGGCCTCGTCGCCCGTCTCAGTTCTCCTGACCACCATTCGGATGGATGTATCTTCGAGGGCCTTCAGCGCGTCGATCGCGTTGCGTCGGGTGATTAGGTCGACAAGGCGCCCTATGAGAAGCAGCGTGATCAGCATCGTCGCAGTGTCGAAATAGACATGGGAAGAGCCCGACGCGAGCGAGACGACGGACAGAAGGAACGCGCCGCCGGCGCCAAGCGCGATCAGAAGGTCCATGCCGGGCGCGCGCAGGCGGATCGATCGAAACGCCATCCAGAAAATGCCGGCCCCGGCCCAAGAAACGACGGGCAGCGCCAGAAGGCCGGAGCCGAGCGCCATCCACCAGGCAACCACCGGATCGAGAACAGAAACATAGAGCACGACTGCGAGCGCCATCGACCACATCCCCGACATGACGGCGACGGCAAGACGCAGGGACAGGCGGCTTATGTCGTCGGACAGGATCGCCGAAAGTTCTTCGGGCCTGTGACGATCGATCAGCCTATATCCTGCCCGTGATACAGCTGCAGCGATGTCGTCGACGGAGATTCGCTGCGCGTCCCATTCGACAAGCATCGAAGCGGTCAGGTGATGCACACCGACGGCGTTGATCCCTTCAAGCCGACCGATTTGACGTTCCAGCCCGCGAGCGCAGCCGCCGCAGGCCATGCCGCTGACACCGACCAGACGACGCATACCGTTCAGTCCACGGCGCCGACCGGACGATCCGGATTCGGCGTACCGACACCGAGCAACACGCCATTGACAGTACGACCGTAGTAGATCTGATCACCATCGTGATATTGCTTGCGCGTCTCCTCGATCGTCTTGTCCTTCTGTCTCGCATCCTTTGGACGCTCGAAGCTGTTAATGTAGGCGGCGACGTCCCAAGCCTCCTGGTCGGTCAGGCGTCCAGGTTGCGATAGCGGCATGTTGTGCTTGATGAAGGCCGCGGCAGTGTCGATCCGGGCCATGCCGGCACCCCAGTTATAGGAGCTGGCTCCCCACAGAGGCGGGAAGACATAACGCCCGTTGATGTCCTTCTGGCCTTGGCCATCGCCACCGTGACACACGGCGCAGTTGTTGGCGAAGACCTGCGCGCCGCGCTCGGGAGCATAACCCAGATCCGTTTTGGCGACTTTGCCGAAGCCGACACCCTCCAGCTCCTTGTTCGTCGGCGCGTTGGTCGCGAGCCAGAAGAAGTAGCTTTCGAGATCACGATAGATGTCGTCGCCGTGAGGCGGCGGGCCGCCCTTGACCGAGTGCTGGGCATTCATCGAAAACGTAAAGCAGCCCTGGACACGGTCCTCCATGGTGTTGATCTGTTTATTCTTGGACCGATATTTCGGGTATTGGACCCAGGCGGCCCACATGGGCGCCGAATAAGGCTGGCGACCGGCACCAAGGTGGCAGTTGGAACAGGACAGACCGTTGCCAACATATTGCGAGGCATTGGTCGAGGTATTCATGAAGATCGCCTGACCGCGGCGGACTGCCGCTCCGAACTGATCGTTCGGAATCTGATCGTCGGTCGGCGGCTGAAACGTGCCGGCGCTCGCCTGGCCGTTCTTGTCCGGCGCCGACTGTCGACCCGGAATGAAGCCGCTTTCATAAGCGAGCGCACCGAGCGCGGCGACGATCAAGGCGGCTCCGGACGCATGGATCCACGTTCTCGCCACCCGCCCCTTTTGAGGGTCGGCGGGCTTAGCGCCTGGGCTGTGTTCTTGCTCCGTCATGGCCGTTCTCCAATCCTAGCGATCTGGGCGTCTTCTCCTGCCGGAACGGGGGGAAGCGAGGCGAGATAGTCTGCGACCGCTCTGCGATCGGCGTCGGAAAGCTCGCGTGAAATCCGACCCATCAGGTCGAGCGAGGAATTGTTGCGGTGACCACCGACCCAAGCTGCGAGCTGACTTGCGGTATAGGAGGCGTGCTGTGCGGCGAGAGCGGGAAACTCCGGCGCGACGCCAAAGCCCGATGGCCCATGACAGGAGAAGCAAGCGGGCACATTGCGACTCCAGTCGCCGTGCAGCGCCAGCGCCTCACCGCGCGCAAGGTCGCCACCGAGTTCCGGTTTGGCGTTCGAAGGCACACGCAGGCTGGCATAGT
>CALRZK010000168.1:0-6665 GCA_943372615.1 Bradyrhizobium ivorense
TGGCGGCGTCATAGGCGACCGGATGCGTCAGGCGACCGTGATTCTCCAGGTCGTGGTCGTGCCACTTCCATAGCTCGCTCACCGTATGCTCGGCAAAGAACTCGGGCGTGGTACGTTTGGCTGTCGCTTCCCACGACACGGCCTTGGCGCCGTTTTCGCAGAACTCGAACGACGACGTATGCTTTGGGTCGGGCCATGCGCAGCCGGGACAATCGAAGCCCGCCGGCTGATTCATGGTGAGAAGGCCGCGCGTTTCGTCCACGACGGCGAGCTGTTCGCGCACCGCATTGGCCACCGCGCGCAACGCGCCCCAGCCACCCGCAGCGCCTTGATACTCACCAACGCCCTCGACCTTCTTCCGCACCGGCTCCGTCATCGCAAACACAGTCCTCATCAATTCCCGGCCCATATGGCCAAAACATTCCGTCTCGTAGCATCATCGCTGCACTGCAGCGAATAGAGTTTTTACAAGTTTCATTGACCGGCGGTGCTTGCGTATTGGACGATGCGCTTGTCGAAACATAATCTTCGCGCCTATCGCCCGATTGGTTTTTTGAATGGAGTTCGAATGTCGTCGTCGCTGTTTGCCCCACTACAAGTCGGCCCCTTTACGCTGAGCCATCGCGTCGCCATGGCGCCGCTGACGCGCATGCGCGCGGAGAAGGAAACGCTCGCGGCCCGCGCGCTCAATGTCGAATATTACGCGCAGCGTGCGAGCGAAGGCGGCCTCATCATTGCCGAGGCTTCGCAAGTGATGCCGGAAGGACAGGGCAGCCCGAACACGCCCGGCATCTATTCGAAGGAACAGATCGCTCGCTGGAAGGAGGTCGTCGATGCCGTGCATGCAAAGGGCGGCATCATTTTCCTGCAGCTCTGGCATGTCGGCCGCGCCTCGCACTCCTCGCTGCAGCCGGGCGGCAAATTGCCGGTCTCGGCTTCGGCCATCGCCATCAACGCCACCACGCGCACGACCTCTGGCGAAACCGTACCGTATGAAACGCCGCGCGCGCTGGAAACCAACGAAATCCCGGGGATCATCGAGGCCTATCGGCAGGCAACGCTCAATGCGCGCGAGGCCGGCTTCGACGGCGTCGAGGTCCACGGCGCCAATGGTTATCTGCTCGAACAGTTCCTGCAGACCCGCAGCAATCAGCGCACCGACCAATATGGCGGCTCCATCGAGAACCGCGCGCGCTTGTTGCTCGAAGTGACCAAGGCCGTCATCGACGCCTGGAGCGCGGATCGCGTGGCCGTGCGCATCTCGCCCTATGGCGTGTCCAACGATTCCGGCGAAGCCGATCCGATGCCTCTTTACAGCTACGTCGTCCGCGCGCTCGACAAGCTCGGCGTCGTCTATCTGCATCTTGTCGAACCGCGCACCAGCGGCGTCGGCCGTGCCGAGGTGTTCCACGAGAATGTGCCCAAGGCCTATGAGCTGTTCCGCCCGCTCTGGAAGGGCGTGCTGGTCACCGCCGGCGGGTTCGATGGTGCCTCTGCCGAGGAAGCGGTCGCCTCGGGCAATGTGGACATCATCGCCTTTGGCCGCCCCTTCATCGCCAATCCCGACCTGCCGGAACGCATCAAGCTGAAGGTACCATTTACCCCCTATAACCGCGCTACCTTCTATGGCGGCGAGGAAAAGGGCTACACGGACTACCCGTTCCACCAGGCTGGCTGATTTTAGCACGCCCTTTCCGCGACATACGCAGGATCACGGCTTTCCCGGCCGTGGTCCTGTGTTACTTTTCAGGCATGAACGTCCAGTCCAAGATCGCCATCAGGCACTCCACCTGCCCGCATGATTGCCCATCGGCCTGCGGGCTCGATATCGAGGTGATCGACGGCCAGTCGATCGGCCGGGTCCGCGGCTCCAAACAGCAGACCTACACGGCTGGCGTCGTTTGCGCGAAAGTCGCGCGCTATGCCGAGCGCATCCATCATCCCGACCGGCTGATGCACCCCATACGCCGCACCGGGCCGAAAGGCTCCGGGGAATTTGCGCGTATCACATGGGACGAGGCGCTCGACGAACTGGCCGCCAAATTCAATGAAGCGGAACGCGACTTCGGCTCGGAGTCCGTGTGGCCCTATTACTATGCCGGCACCATGGGCCTGGTGATGCGCGATGGCATCAATCGCCTGTCCCACGAGAAGAAGTATTCGCGCTTCTACGGCACCATCTGCTCGACCATCGCCTGGGCCGGCTTTGCTGCCGGCACCGGCAAGGTCGCCGGTGTCGATCCCCGCGAAATGGTGAAGTCGGACCTGATCGTGATCTGGGGCACCAATCCGGTCTCCACCCAGGTCAATGTGATGACCCACGCGACCAAGGCGCGCAAGGAGCGCGGCGCGAAGATCGCCGCCATCGACATTTACGACAACGACACCATGAAGCAGGCGGATATCAAGATCCTGCTGCGCCCCGGCACCGACGGCGCCTTCGCCTGCGGCGTCATGCATGTGCTGTTCCGAGACGGTTTTGCCGATCGCGCCTATCTCGAAAAATTCACCGACGCCTCGCCCGAGCTGGAAGCCCATCTCGCCACGCGCACGCCGGAATGGGCGTCGCATATCTGCGGCGTCCCGGCCGCGGAGATCGAGGCTTTCGCGCATCTGATCGGCAACACGCCGCGCAGCTTCTTCCGCCTCGGCTATGGCTTCACCCGCAGCCGCAATGGCGCGGCGCAGATGCACGCAGCGCTCTGCATTCCCGCCGTTACCGGCGCCTGGCAGCATGAAGGCGGCGGCGCCTTCTTCAACAATGGCGCGATCTGGAAATTCGACAAGACATTGATCGAAGGCCTCGATGCCATCGACCCCAAAGTGCGTCGCCTCGATCAGTCCAAGATCGGTCGCATCCTCACTGGAGATGCCGAAGCGCTGCAGAACGGCCCGCCCGTCAAGGCGATGCTGATCCAGAACACCAATCCCGTCACCGTGGCGCCGGAACAGGCGCTGGTGCGGCAAGGCTTTGCCCGCGAAGACCTGTTCGTCGCGGTGCATGAGCAGTTCATGACCGAGACAGCCATGATGGCCGATCTCGTACTGCCCGCCACCATGTTCATGGAACATGACGATCTCTATTATGGCGGCGGCCATCAGCACATCTCCGTCGGCGCCAAGCTCATCGACGCACCGGAAGAATGCCGTTCCAACCACGAAGTATTGCAGGGCCTCGCCTCGCGCCTCGGTGCAACGCATCGCGGTTTTGCGATGACACCGAGCGAGATCATCGACGAAACGCTGAAGACCAGCGGCCGCGGCAGTATCGATGAATTGCAGGCCGACATCTGGCGCGACCTGCAGCCGGATTTCCGCGCCTCGCATTATCTCGACGGTTTTGCCCATGCGGACGGCAAATTCCACTTCAAGGCCGATTGGGCAAAAGTGCCGACCGCCAATGCCGGCCTGATGGGCCAGTGGGAGGCGATGCCATCGTTCCCCGATCATTGGGCAGTGATCGAGGCGATCGACGAGGCGCATCCATTCCGCCTGGCGACCAGTCCTTCACGCAGCTTCCTGAATACGAGTTTTAACGAGACGCCGTCATCCCAGGCCCGCGAGGGCGCACCGACGGTAATGATCCATCCTGTTGATGCCTCGCAGCTCGGCATTTCTGATGGCGATGCCGTGACGCTGGGCAATCATCGCGGCGAGACGACACTGACCGCGCGCATCTTCGATGGCCTCCGCCGCGGCGTGCTGATCGCGGAATCCATCCACCCGAACAAGTCTCATATCGGCGGACGGGGGATCAATATGCTCACGGGCGGTGAAGCCGTCGCGCCCTATGGCGGCGCGGCGTTTCACGACAACAAGGTATGGGTGAGGAAGGCGTGATTCCTTCTCCCCGCATCTTCCGCGGGGAGAAGGTGGCCCGGCGAAGCGCAGCGAAGCCGGGTCGGATGAGGGGCATGGCACAAGGCTCGCCATGCCCTCAGACCATCGAAGCGAAGAAGCGCGATTCGAGAGAAATCGCTGAGTTGAGATCGCGTGCCATGCCCCTCACCCGCCGCGAAGACGCGGCGACCTCTCCCCGCGCAAGATGCGGGGCGAGGTTAAGAGCGCGCATCCTCCAGAATCATATCCGACGCCTTCTCCGCGATCATGATCACCGGGGCATTGGTATTCCCCGACATCAGATCCGGCATGATCGACGCATCGATCACCCGCAGCCCTTCAAGCCCGCGCACGCGCAGACGCTGATCCACCACCGCCCGCGCATCGCTGCCCATGCGGCAGGTCGAGGTTGGGTGATAGACCGTGCTGCCGCGCTTGCGGCAGAAGGCGAGCCAATCCTCATCGGTGACGACGCCCGGACCGGGATCGACTTCCTTGGTCACAAACGGCTTCATCGCCGGCGCGTTGAGAATCTTGCGCAGGATCTTCAGCCCTTCGACATTCGCGATGCGATCGGTTTCCGTCGCCAGGTAATTGATGCGAATCTCCGGCGGCACTGACGGATCGGCGCTCTTGATCTTGAGCGAGCCACGGCTTTCCGGCCGCAACTGGCACACCGAGGCCGAATAGCCCGAAAACGTATGCAGCTGCTCGCCCATCTTGTCGGTCGAGAACGGCAGGAAGTGGATCTGGATATCCGGCGAAGCCATGCGCGGATCGGTCTTGAAGAACGCACCGGTGGTGCCGGCGGCATAGGTCAGCGGCCCCTTGCGGAGCGCCGCATATTGCAGCCCCATCATCATCTTGCGAAGGGGATTGTTGACGAAGTCATTCAACGTGATCTTTTGCGGGCACTCCATCACCATGCGCACCTGCATGTGATCCTGCAAATCGGCGCCCACACCGGGCGCATCCAGCAGCACGGCAATGCCATGCTGCTTCAAGAGGTCGGATGGACCGACACCGGAAAGCTGCAGCAATTGCGGTGAATTGTAAGCGCCGCTTGAGACCAGCACTTCCTTGCGCGCGAACGCCGTTTTGATCTTGCCATGCTGCTTGAACTGCACGCCCACGGCGCGCTTGCCTTCGAAGACGATTCGCTGCGCCGGCGCTTCGGTCTCGACGCGGAGGTTACCATGGCCGTTCTTGAGCGCAGGCCGCAGATAAGCCCGCGCCGTCGAGGCGCGGCGGCCGCCTTTGGTGGTGGTCTGGAACCAGCCCGCGCCTTCCTGCGTCGCGCCGTTGAAATCGTTGTTCACGGGAATGCCGGTCTGCGCCGACGCGGCGATAAATGCTTCCGACAGCGGATCGGGGCAACGCGAATCCGACACCGGCAATGGCCCGCCGACGCCATGATAGTCATTCGGCCCGCGCGCCTGGTTCTCGGCCTTTTTGAAATAGGGCAGCACGTCGTCGTAGCCCCAGCCGGCATTGCCGAGCTGCCGCCAGCGATCGTAGTCCTCGTGCTGGCCGCGCACATAGAGCAGGCCATTGATGGAGCTGGACCCTCCCAGAACTTTTCCGCGCGGCTGAAACACTTTGCGATCGTTCAGGCCGGGCTCGGGCTCAGTCTCATACATCCAGTTGACGGATTTTTCCTTGAACAGGATGCCGTAACCGAGCGGGACATGGATCCAGATATTGCGATCCTGCGGTCCGGCCTCGAGCAGCAGCACCGAATATTTACCCGACGCGGACAGGCGATTGGCGAGCACGCAACCGGCCGAGCCGGCACCGACGATGACGTAATCAGCCTCGATGGCATCAGCCGGCGACCGTCGCGCCGACGCAGTTGAACCGCTCATGTTTCCCCCGAATGGTTTTCAGCAACTGAAAACGGAAATCGGAGCGATGTAAATGGGATGAGACCAGCGGCATGGCCGGCATGCGTGCTGTCGTGCATCGTTCACATTGGAGTGGTTCTGGACGCGCAACCAATTTGGCCATGACGACGTCGTGTTTTGTGCGCTGCCGCGCGCATGGCCGCATGCATCGCCGCGGCTAAAAGGCGCTTGCCCTTGTCCCACGGCCCGGTAACAGTTTTCCGCAATGACAAAAACATGGGAAACGCCAGTGACCAACACCCTCAAACTCTCCGGCCCGCTGAAGGGCACCCGCATCGTCGAATTCGCCGGCATCGGCCCCGGCCCCTTCGCCTGCATGCTGCTCGCCGATATGGGCGCCGAAGTCATCACGCTGGTGCGCCCCAAGCAAATGCCGAAAGGCGCCGCCGCGCGCGGGCGAAAAATCGTCGAAGTCGATCTCAAGGACAAAGCCAGCATCGCGCAGGTGCTGTCGCTGCTGGATGGCGCCGACGCACTGGTCGAAGGCTATCGCCCCGGCGTGATGGAGCGCCTCGGCCTCGGGCCAGATGTCGTGCTCGGCCGTAACAAAAAACTCGTCTATGGCCGCATGACCGGCTGGGGCCAGGACGGCCCGCTGGCGCAAGCCGCCGGCCATGACATCAACTACATTTCCATCACCGGCGCCCTCGCCGCCATCGGCGGCGCCGACAAGCCGGTGCCGCCGCTCAACCTCGTGGGCGATTTCGGCGGCGGCTCCATGTATCTGGTGATGGGCATGCTCGCCGCGATGCTGGAAGCGAACAAGTCCGGCCAGGGCCAGGTGGTGGACGCCGCCATGTGCGACGGCGCGGCCTCGCTGATCACCATGTTCTTCGACATGACCGCCGCCGGTCGATGGAAGGAAGAACGCGAAAGCAACATGCTGGATGGCGGCGCGCATTTCTACGGCGTCTATGAATG
>CALRZK010000169.1:0-6661 GCA_943372615.1 Bradyrhizobium ivorense
AACCGGCGTGGCGATGCGGTTGTTGGGCAGCCAGGAATCCAGCACGCCGTCCTTGTTGCTGTCGTAGCGGCCTTCGCGATAGCCGATGGTGGTGCCGAAGGTGAACTGCGAGGTGATCGCCATCTCGCCGATATATTCGACGCCGTAGATCATCTCCTTCTGCTGCGAGATCAAGTTGGTGACGGGATCGAAGGTCACGCCCTTTTCCGACGTCGAGACGAAGCCGGTGATGCTGCCCTTGTACGGACCGTTGCCGCCGCGGATGCCGAGTTCGTAATTGTTGACGATCTGCGGTTCCGGCGAGATCGAGGTGAAGCTGATGGTCTGGCGCGCCGGTGTCAGGCAGTTCGGCAAAGCCAGCGTGCAGGCATAGGCTGTCGAGGAAAGGCCGGCGCGGCGCGTATAGGCGCCGACATCGGGCAGCGCATAACCCTGCGAGAAGCCGCCGAACATGTCGATCTGCGGCGCCAGCTTGAAAGTCGCACCGAGATTGTAGGTCGGCGACGCATATTCGTAGTCGCCGCCGATGACGTTGAGTTGCGGCAGCACCAGCGCCATCACGGTGTTGCCGATCGGTGTCTGCGCATAGGCGGCCGGCCGCTGGAAATTGCTGACGCTGAGGTCGAAGTGCTCGTAGCGAACGCCGCCGCGGACGGTCAGGCGATCGGTGATCGGCACCTGCGCCAGCGCGAAGCCGGCCGTCGTCACTTGGGTCAGCGGCGTGAACACGTCGCGACCGTCAGTGAGGGTCTGCCAGGTCTTGTCGTGGACGACGTCGGTGCCCCAGGTGATGCGCGCACCGTTCCAGATCTTGTCGAGCGGCGTGTCGATGGACAGGTTCATGCCGCCGCGCTCGGAATAGAGCGTGGTCTGATTGGCAGGGCTGGTCGGGCTCAGCGGATTGCCGGAGTAATAGACGAGGGAGTTATAGGGATAGGAAAATTCGGAATAGTTGAAGCGCTTCTTGATGTCGTTATAGAAGCCGACCACGCTCAGATTGCCGAGAATGAAATCGCTGTCGCTATAACGGAGTTGTATCGTGCGGGTATCTTCCAGCACGCTCTGACCGGTATAGGGTTTCGTAAAATCCGGGCGAGCATAGGCGCCTGCATAATCGGTCAGATATTTTGGCGTCTGATCCAGATAGAACTGCGCGATCGAGGCTTCGATGCGCTTGCCGCCATCGAAATCGTAGCCGACCTTGCCAAGGAAATTCCCGCTGACGAAGCGATCGCCGCCGCCTTGCCCGAGCATGCCGTCCGATGGCAATTCGCGGCCGGCGCCGTCATAGGTCTTCTGCGCGCCACGGCCGCTGCCGACGAACAGATAATCGATGCCGTTGGCGCCCTTGCCGCTGACGGTCGCCGACACTTCCGATGCCAGCGATCCGCCGACATTGGCCGTGAAGCTGCGCAGCGCCGTGTTGACGCTGACGCGCGGGCCGCCGGGCTGCGCCTTCTTGGTGATGAAGTTCACGGTGCCGCCAGTCGCACCAGCGCCGTAGAGGCTGGACGCACCGGCCACAAGTTCGATGCGCTCGATGGAATTCAGGTCGATCAACGCCAGGATACGCGACACGTCGCGCAGCGGCGTGGACAGCGGCACGCCATCCATCAGCACCAGCAGATCGCGGCCGCGATAGCTTTCAGACGCGCCCGAGATCGTCTGGTTCGACACTGAGAAGCCGGGCAGCAGTTTTGCCAGCACCGACGAGGCACTTCCGGTCTGCTTCAGTTGCTCCTCGATCTCCTGCCGCTGCACCACCTGCACCGTCTGCGGAATGTCCGAGATGGCGCGCTCGGCACGCGCCGCCGTCACCGTGATCTCCTCGAGCGCGACCGGCGCACGCTGCTGCGCGCTGGCCTGTGTCGCAATCAGTCCGATGGCCGGGATGAGAAGGTACTTGCTGGTGCGCATGATGCTCGGGCTCTTCCGTTCGATCGTGGAGACGAAGTACGGGAGCAAGCGAGCGGGTCAATCGACCATGGTCAGCCGCATTTTGGAATCAATGTAAATTCCAGCAGTGGCTTTACGCTTCTTACGTCTGCGCAATCCGTCTATCTTCATCCGCAGCAATAGGGCAGCGCTGACGTGCAATACTTGGACTCGGGGACTTGATCATCGGACTGGAGCGAACGAATCCATTTGGATCAGGTGCTGTGGCAAAGCAGCATCAGTTGCGTTCGGCATCCTGCGCCGACGCTGCACCTGACTGTCCGTTGGTACCGCTCTGGCTTGTTGCTGACGACATCGACGATCGCTTGCGCCAACCGCTCGAGGCGAGGCTACCATGGAAGACCGTGCATCGCGATTCGCTGGGATCGTTTCGGTCAGCGCCGTTCCAGTCGAAAGCGATCCTGCAGATGCAGCCGCATCTCGGCCTGATGTCCTGCTTCGATCCAGCGCCACGCTGGGACATCCGCGATAGTGCTGGTGAGGATGAGAGCCCGAGCATTCTGGTCGTGCGCCCGTCCGACGGCATCGTCACCGTCGAACAAGGCGGCCAGCGCCAGACCTGCATGCAGCGCGAGGCCATCGTTCTCGATGCCACCCGCGCTGCGACTTTCCTGATGAACGATGTCAGTCGCATCGACTGCCTGCTCATCACATCTGACGCACGCAGCGACATGCGCCACATCCCGCACGACAATGGCGGCCTGATCGCGCTCGGGCATTACGCCGCCGCCGTGATGCGCGGCCTGCTGCCGATGAATTCTGCGGCTCTGGCCGGGCTCGCCGTCGATTATATGAGCGGCCTCGTCGCCACCATGATCGCAGAAGCTGAATCGCCGGCGAAACTTCCAGCCAAAAGACAGGATCGCCCGACCATCTCGCTGCTGTCACTGAAGGCTGACATCGAGGCCAGCCTGAACCAGCCGAGCCTGTCGCTGGATCAACTCGCAGCGACGCATGGCGTCACCACCCGCTATTTCCAGAAACTGTTCGAGGCCGAGGGCCGTACGTTTTCGGATTATCTGCTGGAGCGGCGGCTGGAACGTGCGTTCCAGATGCTGCGTGACGGCCATCGTGCGGAACGCACGGTCAGCACCATCGCCTTCGAGGTCGGCTTCGGTGACCTCTCCTATTTCAACCGCACCTTCAAGAAGCGTTTTGGCGCGACACCGCGCGAGATCCGCGCGCGGTTCGATGTGGTCAGGCTGGCAGCGCTCGCGCCCGACGCGAGCGCCTGATCGTCATTTCGCCTTGGCGACGGCTGTGTCGTTGCGCGGCAGAATCTCAACCGTTGCCGTCCGTCCCGCCACCAGCGTTCCGCCATCGGGAATGGCATCCAGCGCGATCCGCACCGGCACACGCTGGGCCAGGCGCACCCAGCTGAAGGTCGGCGTGACATTGGCAAGCAGGTTGCTACCCTGCGCGCGATCACGATCCTCGATGCCGGCAGCGATGCTTTCGACACGGCCGGTGAGCTCCTGACTGTCACCCATCAGGCGGATGCGCACGGGATCACCGGGATGAATGCGTGCGAGTTTCGTTTCCTCGAAATAGCCGTCCACGCGCAAGCTCGACGTATCGACCAGCGCCATCACGCCCTTGCCGGCGGTGACATAGGTGCCGGGTCGCAGATCCATGTTGGAGATCCGGCCCGACACCGGCGCGCGGATTTCGCTGCGATCGAGATTGAGCTGCGCCACGCCGCGGTCGGCCACCGCCTGGTCATAGGACGCCTGCGCCAGCTGCTGGGTGGCGACCACCTGCTCCTTCTTCTGCTGCGAGACGGCCGCAGTGGTGAGATCGTTGTAGCGCTTGAGATCGAGATCGGCCTGTTCCAGCGTCGCCTGGCGGCCGGCAACCACCGCATCGGCCTGCTGCAGCGCCAGCGCGAAACGCGCGCGATCGATCCGCATCAGCACATCGCCGCGCTGAACGGCTTGGTTGTCCTTCACCAGAATCTCGGTCGCGAAGCCGGAGACATCCGGCGCCACGGTGACGACATCGGCGCGCACGCGGCCATCACGGGTCCATGGGGCATCCATGTAATAGACCCAGAGATAGCGCCCGACGGCGAGCGCGGCGACGACGGCTAAAGCGGTGACGGCGAAACGGCGGATGAAAGCGACAATGTTCTTCATGACAGCAATCCAGACGATAGATAGACCACGCCGCCCAGCAGGCAGACGTAAAGAGCGAGATCGAACAGCGCACGGTGCCAGACAAAGCGATAGACGCCGGCGCGTTCGAGCAATGGGCGCAGCAATGCGCCGATGGCGTAAGTGATGACGAGCCACAGCATCAGCGATGGCAGCAGCACGCCGAACAGATCGATCTGATATTTCATGCGGCGACACTCCCGACATGGGCTGACGTTTCGGGCTGATAATCCGGCGCATCCGGGAACAGGCCGCGGCGGATGCCGACCAGCCCGATCAGCGCATCGGTGCGGCCGGCGCCATCCTCATCGATCGCCGCGGCCATGGCGTGATCGACGCGACCGAGCAGCGCCTGCGGCATCGCCGTGCCATCATGCCTGCGGAAGCAGTTTGCGAGCTCGTCGAGCATCGCATCGATGGCCGCCAGCGTGCGCGACGACAGATGATGCCGGGCGCGCCGGAGATCGACGATGTTGAGACCGACGCGCAGCTCACGCAGATTGTCGATCTCACGCAGCTCCGAGCCTTTCAGCGCGAGCAAGCGCGGCGCCAGCACGCCGATGCGGTTCAGCATAACGCCGGCAAAGGCCGCGCGGTCGCGATTGCCGCGACGTTCGGCGGCTTCCGCAATGGCGATCCAGCCACGACGCAGCAGACGACGCACGCTCCATTCCGAGCCGACCGAGCGGATCAGTTGAATCGAGATCACCGACAGTTCCATGCCGACGAAGAAGGCCACGCTGGAATTGGCGAAATTGGCGAAGTCGGCACTGTAGGTTTCCTGCAACGCCATCAGCGTCGCGGTATTGGCCGCGAGTAGCATGCCGATGAAGAATGTTGCCGGCCGTGCGATGAGATAACCATAGACCAGGAAGGCCGGTGCCAGCACGACGACGAGCACTTCCACATGGCTGATGGCCGGCAGGATGGCGAACAGATAGGCCGCGCTGATCACCATGGCGACCAGCGTCCATTTCGCAAAATCGCGCAAGCCGACCGAGGGATCATCCATATTGGCGAAGAACGAGCAGCCGATCGCCGCCATCATCGGCGCCGTCGCGCCATCGGTCCAGCCGGTCAGGATCCAGAATGCGCAGCACACCAGGATGGTGACGAAGGCACCGGCCGATGACCACAGCGCCATGCCGGGATCGCGATAGCGCGCCGGCGCGACGCCGCCTTCGGGCTGAAATACGAGCTTCGCACCAACTGGACGTTCACCAGTGGCAATCGCCTGATTGAGGATGCGGCAATCCGCCGAGATATCCACGAGCTCGCGCAGACGCATGAGCAGGCTGGCGATGATGATCTCGGTCCATGGCGACGCTGCATTCAGTTCGGGACGTTGCGCCGCAATGCGTTCGCGCAGACGCTCGGCCGGTTCGCGGTCGAGATTGTCATTGCCGATCCAGCGCGCGACATCGTCGAGGAGCGCCACCAGTTGCGGATGCGTGGCCCGCGCGTCCGGGCCGAGTGCATCGATGCGGTCGCCGAGCGAGGACAACGCAGGCAGGAAAGTGAGCATACGAACGCGGAGCGCGCGCATCCAGTGCACGGTCTCGCGGCTCGACTCACGATCGAACGAAAGATGGTCAGCGAGACCATCGAGATCGACCGCATCGGCAGCAAGTTTCAAGCGCAGGTCGCGGACGACCTGATCCGCGCTGCGCCCGGCGAGTACATCATGGCTCAGCTTGCGCGCACCTTTAAGCCAGCCATCGACACGCGCCGACACGGCGGGACCGACACTGCGCGGCAGCAGCACCGTGGAGACGACCGTGGCGCAGAGAATGCCAATGATGATCTCCTGGCTGCGCGCCACGGCCGTATCGAAGATGGCGGCAGGCTCGGAGACCGAGGGGAAAGCGATCAACGCGCAGGTATAGCCGGCGAGCATGAACATGTAGCTGCGCGGCGTGCGATCGAGCAGCGAGACATAGAGACAGAGACCGACCCAGGCTGCGATGGTGAGGCTCAGCAATTCCGGCGAATTCACCAGCGCCGGCACGAAGGCGATACTCGCAATGGCGCCGATCAGCGTACCGACGACGCGATAGATGGCCTTCGAGCGCGTGGCGCCGGCGAGCGGCTGCGAGGTGATGTAAACCGTCGCCAGCGCCCAATAGGGTCGCGGCAAATCGGCAGCGAAGCCGATCATCAACGCCATCATCGCGGCGATGAAGGTTTTGACGGAAAAGATGATGTCGGCATGACGCTCAAGGAACGGCAGCCGACCAACAGCGGTGCTCATGACGTCACATCCGCTTCAAGGGCTGCCTCATAGAGGCGATGCGCCGATTGCTCGATGCGGCCGAGGACATCGTAAGCGATGGCCAGTTCTTCCGGCAAGATGCCCTTCATCAGCTCGGCGCGGGTTCGCCGCATCACGCGCCTGATCTCCTCGGCCTTGGCTTCGCCGAGTTCGGTGAGATGCAGCACCTTGGCGCGACGATCGGTCGGGTCCTCGCGCCGCTCGACCAGGCCTTCGGCGGCGAGCAGATCGATCAGGCGCACCACCGACGGACCTTCAAGGCCCATTTCTTCGGCCAGCA
>CALRZK010000170.1:0-6639 GCA_943372615.1 Bradyrhizobium ivorense
GGCATCAATGACGCGCGCCGCGTCGATCCTGGCAAGGCCACAGAGGGAAGCGCCAAGTCGCCGCTGCCCGAACCAGGCGAGCCCACAACAGATGTCGCTCAGCCGCAGCAGCCACAACCTCGCTATGGCGAGGCGGCGCTTTTCCGTGATCCCTATGCAGTGCTCACCGAGATCGCCGGCGGCCCGCCCCGAACCGGGCAGACCAGCGGTGCGCTCGATCCCGCGAAGAAAGAAGGTTTGAAGGGCGGCGAGGCGTATCGCGATCCGTTCGATCCGATCAATTGGCCAATGGCTTCGATCTCGGCGCTCGAAAAGAAACCGGCGGGACGCAAGGAGGCCGGCAGCCTGCCCTATGGCGAGGACATTGTTGCCATCACCGAGGGGCAGGAGGCGCGTCCGGCTGATCCCAAGCCCGATGCGACCGGTGCACCGACGCAAGATATGGTCGGTAACAGCGCGACTCCGCCGAAGTCGGACAAGCCCGACATCCCGAAGCCTGTCGGACTGTTCTCCGACGATGTCGCAAAGCCAAATCCCGTAGCTGAGATGAAGCAAGCTGCGACAGCAGAACGGCCACCGGCGAAAGGTGAAAAGCCGGAAGCGCAAGCGGAGAAGACGACGCAGGCTGATGCAGCCAAACTGCAATCGGCCATCACCGCGGTTCTCGCGACACTCGGTGCTGCACATCCAGTCGCGGAGGTGCGCGAAACGGCAGAAGGCCTGCTGATCAACCTCACCGATGATACGAACTACGGTATGTTCACCAATGGCTCTGCAGAGCCGACGCCGGGCCTCGTGCGTACGTTGGACAAGATCACGCCGATGATCGCGCAAAATCGCGGTCAAGTCGTCGTGCGTGGGCATACGGATGCGCGTGTCTTCCGAACCGCTGATTATGACAATTGGCGGCTTTCCACCGCGCGCGCTCATATGGCCTATCATATGCTGGTGCGCGGCGGCCTCGATGCGGCGCGCGTCGAGCGGATCGAAGGCTATGCCGATCGTCGCCCCAAGAACCAGAGCGATCCGCTCGCGGCACAAAACCGGCGCATCGAAATCCTCATCCGTGCGCCGAAACCATGATCTCTTGCAGGGCCACCACAGCGATACTGATCATGTGCATGGGGGGCGCTCATGCTCAGCCAGCCGAAGAGGCGGCGCGTGAACCGTTTCAGATGGTTCGCTCGCTTCAGATGCTGCAAGACCAGATCGCGCGGGGAGATCTGGAAGCTCACAATGCCCAGCCGGCATTGCTGAAGCGCATCGGAGACAGCTTTCTTAAAGTCGATGCCACAGTGTGGAAGGAACCGCGGAATTCGCGTGCGGCCGTGACATTTCTGCTGAGCGGCGGTGCGCCGCAAGTCGTTGCATCGCTTCGCGCGCGAAACGTTCTGAATATCGATCCAGCCACAGTGGATGGCGCCATCGCTTATGTCGAAGGTCGAACCGACGAAGCGAAGTCCAAGCTCGGCCATATCAAGCCACGCAGCCTGCCGGCCACGCTCGGTGCCGAAATTGCTCTCGTTCAATCGGCATTGGTGGCGCAGGACGATCCGAAGGCTGCGATTGCACTGCTGGATGACGTACGTCTCCTGATGCCCGGGACCTTGGTGGAGGAAGCCGCTCTACGGCGCGAGATCTTCATCGTCGGTCAAGATGACGACTTCGACAAGTTCGAAGCGCTGGCTATTCGGTATTTCCGCCGTTTCCGACATTCCATCTACGCTGGGAATTTCCGCCAGCGGTTTGCCATGTCCGTTGCCCGATTCAGCTTCGCGCAGCAGGCGGATCGGTTTCCACGACTGGTTGCGGTTCTTGATCATCTTGATCGCAGCAGTCAGCGCGGTCTCTACCTCTTGATTGCGCGCACCGCACTTGTTCGCGGCAAGCCCGAAATGGCCATGCTCGCGGCCAAGCATGTAGCCCTCTTAACTGAGGAAGGCAGTCCGGAACGCTTGCGTGCGCATCTCTATTATTCCGCTGCGCGGGTGGTGACACCAGACCACAACATGGCGATCGCCGAGCTCGAAAAAATCGACAAAAGCAAGCTGTCTGAGCGCGATGTCGAATTGCAGACGGCGGCAATGGCCATTGGCCTGAATGTCCGCAAAGCGCTCCCTGACGCGGCAAAGGGTGGTGATACCGGCCCCAAGACGGTCATGCGCCCCAAAATCGATTTTTCCCGATCAACTGCCGCCGTCGATCATGCGCAGAAATTGCTCGATCAGTCGCAGCAGCAACTCAAGGAGACAACCCGATGAAGCAGGCCGATCTCCTGACAATGGCGTTTCGTCAGCTCGCATCTGCCAAGACTGGCGCGAAGGGCGGTTTGAACGGTGCTCTCCATTCCAAGGAAGGAAAAGAGAAGGCTGAGCATTTCCGCGAGCAGATGCGGCAGGTTTCGAAAAACCAGTCGCCGGTCGTTCCGAAGATCGACAAAAATGTGGCCCAGGCTTCAATGGCGACGCCCGTGCTCGAGGCCGCAGCCATTCTCGCTGAGCTTACCGGAGAGGTTAAGCCGAAGCCTGTCGAGAAAGAGCGGTCCGAGAACGACGAAGATACCTTGAAGTCCTCGGGAGGTGACAAGCAAGCACCGACAATGCCCAGCGATTGGCGCGACTCCAGCGCTGCCATCAGCGCTGTCGTGTCGAAGCTTGGCCAGGCACAGCAGAATGCGGGTCGGGATGAAAAGTCAGTGCAACCATCCCCAGCACTGCATGTCGATCCGTCGGCTGGAGACAAGTTGGTCGATACCGCAGAGGTCATGGATGGAGCCGATATCGATATTCCAGACATCGATACGGCCGGTGCCAAGCGCTTCATCGCGACAGTCGAGTCAATGGACACGAAGGCAGCCGTCGTCAGCAAGCCTGTCGTTCGCGAGCGAGAGACGCATTTTGAGCCCGTGCAGCAAGTGACAACGCTGCAAAAGATCGTAGACCGAATGGCAAGCGATCTTCCTGCCGTCACAGCGCCTGAAATGAAGAGCCCCGCCGAAACGCTGGCGCAGGAAAATGCCAAGATCGCGGAAAGCCGACCGGTACGGATGATGACGCTGGAGCTCGATCCGCCGAATCTTGGCGCCGTTACGATCAAGATGCGTCTTGCCGGCGATTCAGTCGAAGTGCATCTGACCGCGGATCGCCTTGAGACCACGAATCTGTTGCGACAGGAGCGAGGTGCACTGAGCGATGCGATGCAGTCGGCCGGCTACAGCTTTGACATTGCAGCCATCGATCATACGCGCGCGCAGGATGCCAATCTTAACAACGGTCAGTCGAACTCACAGCAGCAGCAGCAACAACAAGCGTCACCAGATCAACGAGGCTCGATGTCCTCGTCGAACGGGTCGCTGGGCAACGGCGATTCGTCGGGCCGCTCATCTGGTGAAGGACAGAATGGTGCGCGGCAGAACAGGCAGGACCATGATCCATCCCAAAATACTTCCGAACGTCAGCAGGATCAAAGCGGCCGCCCCGTTCGCAGCAGCACTGTTTATCTCTAGCGTTCCGGAACCAGCACGCGCCGAAGGGCCGTGTGAACGGGAAATGGCGCGTGCTGCACGTCTGCATAGCGTGCCACTCGGCGTGCTCTATGCGGTCGGTCTTAGCGAGACCGGACGCAAGGGCATGCTCAACCCCTATGCACTCAATGTCGATGGCAGAACGGTTCTCGCGCGCGATCTGCGCGACGCCGTCGCGCGTTTTGCTGACGAAAAGCGCAAGGGCGCCAAGCTGGTCGATCTTGGATGCATGCAGATCAATCACCGCTATCACGGCGAAAAATTCGCCAGCGTGGAAGCGATGTTCGATCCGTCGCGCAATGTCGACTACGCGGCGCAATTCCTCAAGGAATTGCGTGCGCGAGAAGGAAACTGGACCATGGCGGTTGCCCGCTACAATGCGGGACCGAACAATGTCGCCGGCCAGAAACGCTATGTTTGCAGTGTGATCGGAAGCCTGGTCGCGAGCGGATTTGGATCGTGGACGAGCAATGCGCGCAGCTTCTGTGCAGACAAAACAGCATCGCAAAAGCCTGTGGATAACCGCCAGCCCCGCACAAGCAATCTCCACTCTAATACCCCCAAGTCAAATGGAGGATGATCGATGAGTCTGTATGGTGTGATGCGCACGGGTGGCTCCGGCATGAACGCGCAGTCGAACAAGCTCGCAACGGTCGCCGATAACATCGCGAATGTGAACACCACCGGCTACAAGCGCGCATCGACGGAATTTTCATCGCTCATCCTGCGCAGCGGTAGCGGCAACTACAATTCGGGCAGCGTCGAGACGCAGGTTCGCTACGCGATTTCCGACCCCGGCACCATGAACTATACGACGTCGGCAACGGATCTTGCGATCCAGGGCAATGGCTTCTTCATCGTCAGCGATGCTGGTGGCACCCCTTATCTGACGCGCGCGGGCTCTTTCGTGCCGGATGGTCAAGGCAACCTCTATAACACCGCCGGCTACTATCTGATGGGCTACGATATCCGGAATGGCGCACAGCCGGATGTCGTTGCCAACGGCCTTGGAAACCTGCAGGTCGTCAATGTCGCCCAGCAGACATTGGTCGGAAATCCGACGACGCAGGCGGCGCTCGCCGGTGCCAATCTCGACGCCAACGCAGCCATCACGGCAGGCGCACCAAACTTTACGTCGAAGACTTCGCTTATTACCTACGACAATATCGGTAATGCCGTGAAGCTCGACATGTACATGTACAAGACAGCGGCCAATACCTGGAACGTAGAAGTCTACGATAGCGCAAACGCCGCGGCGGGCGGAGGTTTCCCCTATACGCCTGCTGCACCGATGGCCAGCCAGACTTTCAACTTCGACGTCAGCGCCACCGGAAAGGGCAGACTCACGGCTGCAAGCCCGAAGTCGATAGGTTTCACAATTCCGGGTGGCTCGGCCATTACGTTCGACATGTCGAACCTCACTCAAGTCGCCGACGAATTTCAGTTCAAGGCGACCACTAACGGCAACGCGCCAAGTGGGCTCGATCGTGTCGAAGTTGCCGCAGACGGCACGATGTATTCAATCTTCGATGATGGCACGCGGCTCGCGACTTACAAGATTCCGCTGGCCACTGTGCCCAGCCCGGACAATCTTTCGCCGGAAGCTGGCAACGTCTATTCCGTCAGCATCAATTCCGGAAATATCCAGGTCGATTTCGCCGGCAATAGCGGCCTCGGCACCATCAAGCCCGAAGCGCTCGAAGCGTCGAATGTCGATCTCGCCAACGAGCTCACCGCGATGATCGAGTCGCAGCGCGGCTACACCGCGAATTCCAAAGTCTTCCAGACCGGCGCCGATCTTCTCGACGTTCTCGTCAACCTGAAGCGCTAACCGTCGCACGTCAAATCCTGACGGAGGCCCTAGATGTCACTTACGATCGCGCTCAACTCTGCCCGCTCGTCGCTTATGGCGGCGGGCGTTCAGTCCTCCGTCATTTCGCGCAATGTCGCCGGAACGCAGCAGGCTGGCTATTCACGCAAAAATGCGATGATCGTGTCGCAGCCAGGCGCTGGTGTCTATGTCAATGGCATCCAGCGCGCCGCCAGCGCTGGATTGTTCAATAATGTCGTCAAGGCCGTCGCCAACACGGCGACGCAAGATGCGCTCTACAATGGGCTGCAGAAAGTGGCAGCCGTCACGATCGACGATCCCGAGCTCGACCAATCTGCCGCAGCGCAACTGGCCAAGCTCAAGAGCGCCCTGCAGCAATATACGTCGGCGCCCGATAACGTGACGCTGGCTCAGTCTGCAGTGAAAGCGGCAAAGAACGTCGCCGTTGCACTCAATGACTCGACGACCACGGTGCAAAAGGCCCGTTCGGAGGCCGATGCCGAAATGGCGACGTCGGTCAGGACCATCAACGAGTTGTTGACGCAGTTCGAACAAGTAAATACGGCGATCGTAAAGGGGACGACGGCGGGGGCTGACGTCACCGACCAACTGGACATGCGTGACAGTATTTTGTCGAAGCTGTCGCAGGAAGTCGGCATCACCTTCGCCACACGCGGCAACAACGACATGGTAATTTACACCGATTCCGGTGTGACCCTATTCGAGCGCGCTGCACGAACTGTCACCTTTCAAGCCACCAATGCCTACACCGCAGGTATGACCGGCAATGCCGTTGTCATCGATGGCGTTCCAGTCACCGGTGCCGGTTCAGTCATGCCGATCAGCTCCGGAAAACTGGCGGGGCTCGCTGCGTTGCGCGACGACAAGATGGTGACCTATCAGAACCAGCTCGACGAAATCGCCCGCGGTGTGATCGAGATTTTCGCTGAACGTGACCAGAGCGGCGGTGGCGGCCCGGATCAGACCGGCCTGTTCACCTATGGCGGCGGTCCGGGCATGCCCACGCCAGGGGTTATCAATACCGGTCTTGCCGGCACCATCAGGGTCACGGATCTCGTCGATCAGTCACTGGGCGGAAATCCCAGCCTCATTCGTGACGGCGGCATCAACGGTGCCAACTACGTCTATAATGCAGGAGGCAATGCGGGCTTCTTCGCGCGCGTACAAAGCCTGGTCGATACTATGGGGGCTGTCCGCCCGTTCGATCCAAACGCCCTCGGCAAACCCAGTGGCTCACTGATCGACTTCGCGGGCTCATCTGTGA
>CALRZK010000171.1:0-6607 GCA_943372615.1 Bradyrhizobium ivorense
TACCCATGAGCACCCATTCTTCCGCGTCATCGGACGCTTCAAGCCTGATCTGGCACGGCACCACCATTTTGACCGTCCGTAAAAACGGCAAGGTCGTGGTCGGCGGCGACGGGCAGGTCTCGATCGGCCAGACCGTGATCAAGTCAAACGCCAAAAAGGTCCGCAAACTGGGCAAAGGCGACGTGATCGGCGGCTTTGCCGGCGCCACCGCCGACGCTTTCACCCTGTTCGAGCGGCTGGAAGCCAAGCTGGAGCAGTATCCGGGCCAGCTGACCCGCGCCGCCGTCGAGCTCGCCAAAGACTGGCGCACCGACCGTTACCTCCGCCGGCTCGAAGCCATGATGATCGTGGCCGACAAGTCGGTCTCGCTGGTCCTCACCGGCACCGGCGACGTGCTGGAGCCCGAGGCGGGCGTGATGGCCATCGGTTCCGGCGGCAACTACGCGCTGGCTGCGGCTCGTGCATTGGCCGACACCACCGACCAGGACGCCGAAAGCATTGTCCGCAAGTCGCTGGATATCGCCGCCGATATCTGCGTCTACACGAACCGTAACCTGACCATCGAAACGCTGGATGTCGGCTGATCGATGACCACGATCGAGGGCGAAATAGCTTCGTCATCGCGCCGCGGCCCCAGCGCCGGGCGCTTTGCCCTGATCGTCCTCGGCCTCCTGATCGCGCAGGCCGCCATTCTCTACGCGATGGGGCGGCTGCCGATCTGCGCCTGCGGCGCCGTCAAGCTCTGGCATGGCGTGGTGCTGAGCTCCGAGAATCCGCAGCATCTCACCGACTGGTACACGCCGTCGCATATCCTGCATGGTTTCATTTTCTACGCGCTGACCTGGCTGGTGATGCCGCGCTTCTCCTGGATGGCGCGGCTGATCGTCGCCATGCTGATCGAAGGCGGCTGGGAGCTGCTGGAGAATTCGAGCTGGATCATCGAGCGCTATCGCGCCGGCACCATCTCGCTCGATTACTACGGCGACAGCATCGTCAATTCGATTGCCGACACCGTTTCGATGATCATCGGCTTCCTGCTGGCGCGCAAGCTACCGGTCGCCGTCACGATCGCCATCGCCCTGCTGTTCGAAATTCTGGTGGGCCTGCACATCCGCGACAATCTCACTTTGAACGTGATCATGCTGATTCATCCGTTCGAAGCGATCCGCACCTGGCAGGCCGGCCCGCCTATCATCTGACCCGCTTGTCCCGGTAACCCTGGAAACCTACGTAGAGCCTATGACCGACTTCTCCCCCCGCGAAATCGTTTCCGAACTCGACCGTTTCATCGTCGGCCAGCACGACGCCAAGCGCGCCGTCTCCATCGCGCTGCGCAATCGCTGGCGCCGGCTGCAGCTCACCGGATTGCTGCGTGAGGAAGTGCTGCCGAAGAATATCCTGATGATCGGGCCCACCGGTGTCGGCAAGACCGAGATCGCGCGGCGGCTGGCGAAGCTCGCCGGCGCGCCGTTCCTGAAGGTGGAAGCG
This sequence comes from Bradyrhizobium ivorense, assembly GCA_943372615.1. GTDB lineage: Bacteria > Pseudomonadota > Alphaproteobacteria > Rhizobiales > Xanthobacteraceae > Tardiphaga > Tardiphaga ivorense_A. The sequence continues at coordinate 1,489 of CALRZK010000171.1, forward strand.
ACAAAATTCACCGAGGTCGGCTATGTCGGCCGCGATGTGGAGCAGATCATACGTGACCTGCTCGAGGTCGGCATCGCGCAAACCCGCGAGCGCAAGCGCAAGGATGTGCAGGCGCGCGCGCAGCTCGCGGCCGAAGATCGCGTCGTCGATGCGCTGGTCGGCGCCAATGCGAGCGCGGCGACCAAAGAGTCGTTCCGCAAGAAACTGCGCAATGGCGAACTCAACGACAAGGAAATCGAGATCGAGGTGTCGTCATCGGGCGGTGGCCCGTCGATGTTCGAGATCCCCGGCATGCCGGGCGCACAGATGGGCGCGATCTCGCTTGGCGATATTTTTGGCAAGATGGGCAAGGGCACCAAGACCCGTCGCCTCAAGGTCGAGGATGCGCATGAGCCGCTGGTGAGCGAGGAAGCGGACAAGCTGCTCGACAATGACCAGGTGGTGCAGGAAGCGATCTCGGTGGTCGAGAACAACGGCATCGTGTTTCTCGACGAGATCGACAAGATCTGCGTGCGCGACGGCCGCAGCGGCGGCGAAGTCTCGCGCGAAGGCGTGCAACGCGATCTGCTGCCGCTGATTGAAGGCACGACTGTTTCGACCAAGCATGGTGCCGTGAAAACCGAACACATCCTGTTCATCGCATCCGGCGCATTCCACATCGCCAAGCCGAGCGACCTGCTGCCGGAGCTGCAGGGCCGCCTGCCGATCCGTGTCGAGCTTGATGCGCTCACGCGCGACAACATGCGCCGCATTCTCACCGAGCCGGAAGCATCGCTGATCAAGCAATATGTGGCGCTGCTGCAGACCGAAGGCGTGACGCTGGAATTTTCCGACGACGCCATCGATGCGCTGGCGGATGTGGCTGTGGCCGTGAACTCAACTGTCGAGAATATCGGCGCGCGACGGCTGCAAACGGTGATGGAGCGGGTGCTGGACGAAATCTCGTTCACGGCACCGGACAAGCATGGCGAGACGATCCGTATAGACGCGGACTATGTGCAGAAGCATGTGGGCGATCTGGCGAAGAACACAGATTTGAGCCGGTTTATTTTGTGACACTCGGAAGTAGGGCGGATTAGCGCAGCGTAATCCGCCGTTCTTCGCCACACGCGCTCGGCCGGCGGATTACGGCTTCGCCTAATCCGCCCTACGGCCTGAGATTATCTCGCCCGTCTCACCCTGACATACAGCGCACCAGCACCACCGTGCCCGATATGCGCTTCCTCGAATCCCACCACCAGCGCACGGAATTCCGGAAGGCCGAGCCAGATCGGCACCTGACGTCGCAAAATTCCGCGCTCGGAGTCCAGCCCACCGGTGCGGCCCTTGCCGGTAATGATCAACACGAACGACATGCCATCATAACTCGCGCGTTGCAGGAACGTCGCGAGCGCGCGATGCGCGCGCTCCTGTGTCATGCCATGCAGGTCGAGCCGTGCGTCGATCTCCTTGCGGCCGCGTGACAATTGCGAACGCTCGCGACGACCAAGCGTCGCCAACGGTGGCAGTGGCGGATCTGGATGTTTCACCACCTTCGCCGGCGGCGCTTCCATGAGTTTGCGGGACATCGGCGGCAGCGGCGCTGGCGCGGCCTCGACAGCAACCACATCCATCTTCACCACCCGCGTCCGCTTGCGCAGCGGTTTGACCTGCTTGGCGACACCTTCCCACAGCACGCGCTCGTCCTCGCTGAGCGGGCGATGACGACGGCGGGGCGGGTCGATGATCTGTGGTGGACGCGAGCGTTTCATTGCCAGGGGAAACGGAAGAACGACGATGGCGCCGGCGCATGGCGATGGATACGCCGCTTATACTTGGCGCGCCGCGGCTTGGCTTCCTGTTTCACCTCAGGCGGAGCATTCTTCACGAGCTGCGGCGCCGATGGCGGCCGCGCTTCCGGCATCGGAATGGCCGCTGCAGCGGCTGGGACCGCAAGTGCGGCAAGTTCAACCGGCTTCGGCGCGGGCAACGGCACGCCGGTGGTCGCCGGTTTGGCCTCGGTCATCGGCTCGACTTTGGCGACGGCAGGCTTTTCGGGCGTCACCGCGGGCACCTTTGACGCGTCAGGTTTCACCGTCTCGGCTTTTGCCGGTTCTGTTTTTGCAGGTTCTGGCTTCGGCGGCTCCGCCTTGGCAACGTCGGTCTTCACAGGCTCGACCTTCGCAGGATCGCTCACCGGCGTCTGCGGGAACAGTTTTGCGATCTTCGCCGACGGCCTCGCGTCCGGCAGCGGCATATTGTGACCACGCGCGCTGGGATCGAGGCCCTTCGGCACCAGCATCACAAATTTCGCAGGATGTTTGATGCGGCCGGCGATGCGACCCATCTCGGTGCCGGCGCCGAAATACAGATCAGCCCGCGCCGGGCCGATGATCGCGGAGCCCGTATCCTGCGCCACCATCAGGCGACGGAACGGCGTCTTCGATATTTCGGTCTCGATCGGCAATTCGCCCTCGATGAAGAACGGCGTGCCATAGACATGCAGTCCCTTGTCCACGGCGATGGAGCGCCCCGCCGTGAGCGGCACGCCCTGGGCACCGACCGCTTCATCCTCGGCGGCGAGCTGCACCTCGCGGAAGAATACGAAAGCGCGGTTCTGCCGGCGCACTTCATTCGCGGCTTCAGGATTTTCCTCGAAATATTGCCGGATCCGCTGCATCGACATCTGCTCGCGCGGAATGATCCCACGATCGATCAGCACGCGGCCCACCGGCGTGTAGCGATAACCATTGTGCGAATCGTAATTGATGCGGATCGAGCTGCCGTCTTCCATGTGGATGCGTGCCGACCCCTGGATCTGCGAGAACAACAAATCCGTCTGGCTCTTCAACCAGGCGATCTCCAGCCCACGCCCGGCGATGGCACCATCCTCGATCTGCGCACGATCATAATAGGGGACCAGCTTGCGACGACCGATCTTGCGAAACACATCGCCGCCATTGGGCAGGCCGGGCGAGGCCTGACTGTAACCGCGCACGAACAGGTTCGAGGGGCGGCGATAGACCGGCACATTATAGACATCGGTCTTCGTCTTCGAACCATCGACGATCGGCTCGTAATAGCCGGTGACAAAACCTTCGCCCTCGCCAAGACGCGAGATGCGGATCGGCGTGAAATGTTGTTCGAAGAACGCGCGCGCCTTGTTGCCATCGGTCACGTCTGCGGACTTCGCAGCCTGACAAGGCTCGCGCAGCGAATTGCCGATGGTCTTGGATTCCGGCGAAGAATTGCGCGGCGCATTGATCGGCCGGCAGCTCACCTGAAATGCCTTGAAGGCACCGAGCGGATCATCCTCGCGCCAGCCGGAAATCTCCGACCATGCCGCGGGCATATATTGGCTGCCGGGAAACTCGAAGGGAAATTCCCGCACCGGATTGTAGCGCGGGACATAAGCCTCGGAATGCCCGCGGCTGCGATATTTGTGGTTCAACCCACGCGCATCGGCGGCGTCCGCCAGCAAAGTGACGACGCATGCCGAGGCGCACGCGGCAAGTGCCGCGTGTCGCCAGAACTTACTGACCAGCGCCGGTGCCAACCAGCTTCCAGTTCGGATCGCGCGAGGAAATATCGCGAGCAAAGGTCCAGACGTCGGTGATATCGGAGACGCTTTCGGCGTTGCCATCGACCACATTGCCAGCCTTGTCGCGGGTGGCCGAGATCATCTGTGAAACAAAACGGATGGTCAGCTGTGCCGTACGATCGCGCACTTCGGCGCCGACGATCTCTGCCTTGTCGATGGAGACGAAGCGGGTCTCGGTCTTCAGCTCGTTGGTCTCGCGATCCTTGATCGCGGCGTCGAAGCTGTCGAACACCTCAGTCGAGAGCAGGTCCTTCAGCGCGCGGCGATCACCATTGGCGAAAGCCAGCACGATCATCTCGTATGCACTCTTGGCGCCGGTCAGGAAGTGGCGCGCATCGAAGGACGAATCCTGCTCGACAATGGCATCGAGTCCGACGGCCAGCGGGGTGCCGGGTTCGGCGATGCCCTTCCAGCGCTCGGCCGGCGAAATCTCGGCAGCCGGGGCGGGCTGGGTCTGGTCGATCGGGCTGCCCGGCATGGACACCACATTGCCTTCCGGCGGGAGCGCCTCGCGGGCGGTGCGGTCAAAGGGCGGACGTTCCTCACCGGTGCGCTGTCCGAGCACGTTACGCAGGCGCAGGAAGATAAAGACCGCCAGTGCCAGGAAGATGATGGTGTAAATGTCCACGTCTTGTCGCTTTCTGATCGGTGCCGGGGTCATGCCCGGAAAGAAGGTGCCGCGGAACACTACATCATTGGCGGCACAATCTCATCTAGACATGAAACCTAGTCGAGCCAATGGCGTGCCCCCCGGGAGGCCTGCGGCAAAGCGGCCCCGATCCGGATGGCATTAACGCCGGACAGGGCGACAAGTTCTCCCCACCAGCACCGATACGGGTGCGGAAGGCGCGGCATTTCAGCCGGTTAGCACCGATCAACAGCCATATCTGGAGCAATTCTCGGCCACTGGCCTACCGCAATTGGGCGTTGCCATCCTTGTCGAATACCGCAGGCCTATGATAGCCACTCGCCGCACGGAAGGGTCGCCCTGGCGCGGCTTTTCGCGGCGAATCGGCAAAGCCGCCCGGCGGCGCTTCAGGAGATTTTCGACATGACGAACGGCAACGGCAACGCGCCCGAGGCGTCTCCCCCCCAGCTGAACGTGCTGGCCCAATACACCAAGGATCTCTCCTTCGAGAACCCGAATGCTCCGGCTTCGCTGGCTCCGCAGGACAAGCAGCCGAACATCAATATCCAGATCAATGTCGGCGCCAACAATCTGTCGGACACCGAATATGAAGTGACGCTGTCTATCGAGGGCAAGGCCGACGCCAATGGCTCAGTGCTGTTCTCATTCGAACTGGCCTATGCCGGCGTGTTCCGCATCGTGAACGTGCCGCAGGAAAACCTGCACCCGCTGATCATGATCGAATGCCCGCGCCTGCTGTTCCCGTTCGCCCGCGAGATCGTCGCCACCGCCGTGCGCGACGGCGGATTCCCGCCCTTGATGCTGGATCCCGTCGATTTCGTCGGCCTGTATCGCCAGAACCTGGAACGCCAGCAGGCCGAAGCCGGCCCGGCGAACTAAGCTTCTTTCTA
>CALRZK010000172.1:0-6589 GCA_943372615.1 Bradyrhizobium ivorense
TGCCGTGATGTCGTTGCCGCCGTCAGCCGCGCAGGGGGCTTCGGCGTGCTGGGCGCCACCGCGCATTCGCCGGAGACGTTGGAGCAGGAACTCAAATGGATCGACGATCATGTCGATGGCAAGCCTTATGGCATCGATGTGCTGATCCCGGAGAACATTTCCACGGCGGGCGAGAAAGACGTCACGTGGAAGTCGCTGGAAAGCCGCATCACGCCGGCGCATCGCGATTTCACCAAAGGCCTGCTGAAGAAATACGGCGTCGATCTTCGCATCACAGAAGTTTCCGCCGATCAGCCGCAGCCCTTCGATGGCGAGACGGCGCTGCGGCTGCTCGATATCTCATTCCGGCATCCGATCCGACTGATCGCCAATGCGCTCGGCGTGCCGCCGAAGGCGATGATCGAGATGGGCAAGGCGCATGGCGTGCCGGTGGCGGCGCTGGTGGGCGCCAAGGAACATGCGATCCGTCAGGTCGCGGCCGGCGTTGATATCCTGGTGGCGCAAGGCACCGAGGCCGGCGGCCATTGCGGCGAGGTCTCGACCATGGTGCTGGTGCCGGAGGTGATCAAGGCCATCAAGCCGATCCGCGATGTGCCTGTGCTGGCGGCTGGCGGCATCATGACCGGCAAGCAGATGGCGGCCTGCATGGCGATGGGCGCGGCGGGCGCGTGGACAGGCTCGGTGTGGCTGGCGACGACGGAGTCGGAAACATCCGAGATCTTTCGCGAGAAGATGATCGCCGCGTCATCGCGCGATGCGATCCGCTCCAGGGGACGCACGGGCAAGCCGGCGCGTCAGCTTCGCTCGGTGTGGACCGATGCGTGGGACCGCGGGCCGGACAGCCCCGGCGCGCTGCCGATGCCGCTGCAGAGCCTGATCAGCCGCGACGCCTTTGCATCAATCGATCGCTCCGCCGCTGCGGGCAATGCGCAGGCGCGGGATCTGGTCAGCTATTTCGTCGGCCAGGGCGTCGGGCTGATTGACAGCGTGAAGTCTGCGGGGGCAGTTGTGCAGGAATTCAAGGAGGACTTTGCCGAGGCGGTAGAGCACCTCTCCGTGCTGGTTTCGGAATAAAGGCAAGAGCAAGAACAATGGCAGCTTCGCAACCTGAAGATCGTATCCCCGTCATCGTCGGCGTCGGTGAATTCTCCGACCATCCGAAGGAACTCACGCAGGGACTTGAACCACTCGACCTGATGATCGAAGCGCTGAAGCGTGCAGAGCAGGATGCGGGCGGCAAGCTTTTGCAGGACATCGACTCGCTCGACATCGTGAACTTTTTGAGCTGGCGCTACACCGCGCCGGAAAAGCAGCTGAGCGAAAAACTCGGCATCACGCCGAAGCATGCGTATTACGGCCCGGTCGGCGGCGAGAGCCCGATCCGCTACATTCACGAAGCCGCGCAACGCATCGCGCGTGGCGAGAGCGAGGTGGCGGCGATCACCGGTGCGGAATCGCAGGGCACGGCGACCAAGGCCGAACGCGCAAAAGTCGAGCTGCCATGGACGCCGTTTGCCCATGATGCCCCGGAGCCGCTGCGAGGCTCGAACTATCAGAGGCCGATGGCCGTCAAGCTTGGCGTCAACAAGCCGGTGACGGTCTATCCGTTCTATGAGGCGGCCTCCGCCGCGCATTGGGGACAGACGCCGCGCGAGGCGCATCGCGAGAGCGGCGAGTTGTGGTCGCGCTATGCAGGTGTCGCGGCGACCAATCCGGAAGCGTGGAACAAGAAGGCCTTCACGCCCGACGAGATCACCACGCCGACAGCAGACAACCGCCTGATCGCTTGGCCCTATACGAAGCTGATGGTCGCCAATCCGATGGTGAATCAGTCATCGGCGATCCTTGTCACGAGTCTCGCCAAGGCGCGCGCGGCGGGCGTGCCGGAAGACCGCATGGTGCATATCGTCGGCGGCGCTTCGGCAGAAGAGCCGCGCGATTATCTCGACCGCGACCAATATGTGGAAAGCCACGCGCAGAATGCCGTATTGAAGGCCGTGATGGCGCTGGTGGGGGGATCAGGCAAGGCGTTCGACGCGATCGAACTCTATAGCTGCTTTCCCTGCGTGCCGAAGATGGCGCGACGCACGCTCGGCCTCGGCGATGACGTGATGCCGACGGTGACGGGTGGATTGACGTTCTTTGGCGCACCGCTGAACGACTATATGGCGCATGCCGCCTGCGCGATGGTGCGCAAGATCCGTGCGGGGACCAAGACGGGCCTGCTCTATGCCCAGGGCGGTTTCGTCACCAAGCATCATGCGCTGGTGGTGTCGAAGACTGCGCCGGCAGAGCCGATCGCCCAGAGTGTGAGCGTGCAGGCAGAGGCCGATCGGAATCGCGGGCCGGTGCCGGCCTATGTCACCGAGGCTTCGGGTGACGGCACGGTGGAGAGCTTTACGGTGATCTATGGCCGCGGCGGCGAGATCGAGCATGGCGTGGTGATTGTTCGCACGGCCGCGAATGAGCGGGCGCTGGCAAGGGTGCCGGCGGAGGATGCTGGCACGCTGACGATGCTGATGGATCAGGACAAGACGCCAGTGGGGACGAAGGGGACGATCAACACGGCAGGGGATGGGGTGCTGGAGTGGAAGGCGGGCTAGCTCTTGCTTCTCCCTCCCCCAACCGTGGCGTAGCCACGCGCCGTGGGGAGGGTGGCGCGGCGACGAGCAACGCGAGGAGACGTGACGGGTGGGGTGTCTCCACAAACTCTGACGTCACGTGGGGATAGACCCCACCCGGCGCTACGCGCCACCCTCCCCATTCGCTTCGCTCCGGGGAGGGAGAACCATCAGCGTCCGAGCGCCCTACCCCTTCACTTCCTTCTTCTCCGTCTCCGCCGTCGGCTTGCCGTTCTTCGCAGCCGGGCCGCCGGTGACACGAACCTTGTCACCCTCGACGAGTCCATCCGGCGGCGCCGTCACGACACGGTCATCGGCGACAAGGCCCGAGCCGATCTCGATCTCGCGGCCGAGATCGCGTGCAATCGTCACCGTCTTGAATGCGATCTTGTCATCCGGCGTCACCGTCGCCACGCGCAGACCTTGCGCGCCAAGGATCAAAGCGCTGGCTGGAATATGTAACGGCGCAGCTTTGCCCGTGAGCGCGAGCTTCACATTCGCAAAACCACCCGGCATCAGCTTGCCATCCGCATTGTCGAGACGAAGCTGCATGCGCGTGGTGCCGGAGCCGATATCGACCGAGCGCGAGGAAGCTTCCACCGTGGCCTCGAACACCTCGTTCGGATGATCCGGCACGGTGATGGTCGCCTTGGTGCCGATCTGCACGGCCGGCGCAAAATTCTGCGGCACTTCCACATAGACGCGCAGCTTGCTGACATCGGAGATCACGAACATCGCAGCACCGGTGCCGGTGCCGCCCGAGATCAGCGCGCCGACATCGGTGTTGCGCTGGGTGACGATGCCGTCGAACGGCACAGTGATCTTCTTGTAGTCGGCCAGCGCCTCGAGGCGTTGCACATTGGCCTCGCCTGATTTCACGGCGGCGCGCTTGTTGTTCAGATCGGCGGTGCGCTCGTCGATCTCCTGCGCGGAGACGAAGTTCGAGGCCACCAGCGTCTTGCGGCGGTTCAGCGTGGCTTCCGAGAGTTTGGCGCTGGACTGCTGGCTGACGAGATCGGCGCGGGCCTGCAGCAGCTGCTGGTCGAGATCCGGGGCATCGATTTCGGCGATCACCTGCCCGGCCTTCACATGGGCGCCCATATCGGCGTCCCAGCTCTTCAGATAGCCGGAGACGCGGCCGAAGATCGGCGCACGGGAATAGGCCTCCAGACGGCCAGGGAGGTCGAGGGTGGGCTTCAGCGGCCGGCTGCCGGGCAAGGCCACGGCCACCGTCGGAACCGCCTGCTCGGCTGTCCAGGACTTCAGGTCGGTCTCGGTCTTGGCGCGCGCCATGATGCCGGTGACGACGACGCTGCCGGCCACAACGAGGCCCACCACGCCGGCAACACCGAGTTTGCGACGGGAGACCGGAGCGGTCTGCTGGTCAGAGGACGTCTTCTCAGTGGACATGGGACGGCTCCGAAGCGGCCGGATGGGCCGAAGTTTGGTGATCGGATTGTTGTTTTTTATGCACGAGGCTGAACACGACCGGCACGAACATCAATGTGGCGATGGTAGCAAAAATCAAGCCGCCAATGACCGCGCGACCAAGCGGCGCATTCTGCTCGCCGCCCTCGCCCAGGCCAAAGGCCATCGGCGCCATGCCGATGATCATGGCCAGCGCCGTCATCAGAACCGGGCGGAACCGGGTGAAACCGGCTTCCAGCGCCGCCTTGATCGGGTCGCCATGCACGGCATAACGCTCGCGGGCGAAGGATATCACCAGCACCGAGTTTGCGGTAGCGACGCCCATACACATGATAGCACCGGTAAGGGCTGGAACCGAGAGCGTCGTCTGGGTGGTGAACAGCATCCAGACGATGCCGGCCAGCGCCGCCGGTAGCGCGGTGATGATCACGAACGGATCGGACCAGGACTGGAAGTTCACCACGATCAAGAGATAGATCAGCACCACCGCGCCAAGCAGGCCGAACAGCAGGCCGGCAAAGGACGAGTTCATGGTCTCGACCTGGCCGAGCAGCGCGACCGTCGAGCCGCGCGGCAGTTCGGCCTTGGTCTCTTCGATGGCCTTGTAGATGTCGTTCGACACCGCGCCGAGATCGCGGCCCTGGGTGGTGGCGTAGATCTGGATCATGGTCTGGATGTCGTATTGCGACACCACGGCATTGGTGGAAGTGCGCTTGATGTCGGCGATGCCGCCAAGGATCGGCGAGCCCTGCGCACTGGCCGAGGTGATCGGCAGCGTCTGCAGCGCATTCAGCGAGTCCATCTTGTATTGCGGCGTCTGCATCACGATCGAATAGGAGATGCCGTTGTCGGGATTGAGGTAGTAGGTCGGCGCCACCTGCGAGGAGCCAGCGAGATTCACCACGAGACTGTTGGTGACATCGCGCTCGGTGAGCCCGACATATTGCGCACGCGTACGATCCACATCGATGTTGAAGCCAGGATTGTTCGGCGACTGCTGGATGCGCGCATCCGCAATGCCGGGGATCATCTTCACCTTGGCGAGCAGCTTGTTGGCATAGGCGTAGTTCTCCGCCGTGCGGTTGCCGCGGATCTGAAGATCGATGGGCGCTGGTGCACCAAAGTTCAGGATCTGGCTGACGATGTCGGCGGGGAGGAAGGCGAAGCTGGTGCCCGGAAATTCGCGCGGCAGTTTTTCACGCAACTGCTTCACATATTCTTCGGTCGGCCGATGACCGTCACGCAGCTTGATCTGGATATCGCCATCCTGGCTGCCGAGCACGCCGGTGTTGTTATAGGTGAGATTGATGCCCGAGACGGGCAGACCGATATTGTCGGTCATGGTCTCGATCTCACTGGGCGGGATGATATTGCGCACCGCCTTCTGGATATCCGCGAACTGATTGGCAGTTTCCTCAACACGGGTGCCGACCTGCACGCGCACATGCATCAGGATGCTGCCGGCATCGACCTGCGGGAAGAAGTTGCGGCCGAGGAACGGCACCAGCAGGAAAGACGCGCCAACGAACAGCAGGAAGCCGATCACGAAGACCGGGCGACGCGCCAGCGCGAGATCAAGCAGACTGTGATAGCCGGCGCGGAACTTCTCGAACCGGTTCTCGAAGCCGCGCTGGAACATGACCAGCGGATTGCGCGTCTTCGGCTTCTCGCCGTCATGATGCACATGCGGCTTGAGCAGATATTTCGCCATGGTCGGCACCAGCGTGCGCGACAGGATGAACGACCAGATCATGGCGAACATCACCGACATGGCCATCGGCACGAACAGGAACTTTGCGATGCCGTTGAGGAAGAACATCGGCACGAAGACGATACAGATACACAGCAGCGAGACGAAAGCCGGCGTCACGATCTGCGCGGCGCCGTCCATGATGGATGTCTCCACATCCTTGCCCTGTTCGAGATGGTAATTGATGTTCTCGATGGTCACCGTGGCGTCGTCGACGAGAATGCCGACCGCCAGCGCGAGGCCGCCCAGCGTCATGATGTTCAGCGTCTCGCCGAACATCGACAGCATGATGATGGCGCCGAGCACGGCCAGCGGAATCGACACCGCGATGATCACCGTCGAGCGCCAGCTGCCGAGGAACAGCAGGATCATCACCGAAGTCAGTGCAGCCGCGATGATGCCTTCATGCGCCACGCCCGAGATCGCTCCAGCCACGAACATGGACTGGTCGCCGATATAGGCGATCTTCAGTGCGTCCGGCAGTGCGGGGCGTACCTCCTCCACCTTCTTCTTCAGGCCCGCGATGATGTCCAGCGTGGAAACCGAGCCGGCTTTCAGCACCTGCATCAGCACCGAGCGATTGCCATCCACATGGACGATATTGGTCTGTGGCGAGTTGCCATCGCGCACGGTGGCGACATCGCCGACATAGACCATGGCGCCATTGACCTGCCGGATCGGCAGATTGGCGAGTTCCTCGATCTTCACCGGCGCGTTGTTGAGATTGATGGTGTATTCGAACTGGCCGATCTTCTGGGTGCCGACCGGCGTGATCAGGTTCTGTGCCGCC
>CALRZK010000173.1:0-6587 GCA_943372615.1 Bradyrhizobium ivorense
TCTCCCCGCATCTTGCGCGGGGAGAGGGCGGGGTGAGGGGCGTGGCACGAAATCTTTGATCTGCGTGCGTTATCTTGTCGAAAAGCTAATCACGAAATTTGAGCGATTCGAGAGTGTTTCCGTCGCGAGAGTGTGTGACATGCCCCTCACCCGCCGCGAAGAGGCGGCGACCTCTCCCCGCGCAAGAGCGGGGAGAGGTTAGAAAGATCACTTCCCGCCGAACAGCTGATCGAGCTTCGCGCCTGCATTGAGATGCTCCGCATTCAGCTTGTCCCAGCCGCCGAATTCATCTTCGACGCGGTACAGCTTCACATCCGGGAACTTGTCCTTGTTCTTCGCCATCAAGTCCTTGTCGACGACGCGGTTATAGCCCTTGAGCTCGATGGCCTGGCCTTCCGGCGAATACAGAAATTCGAGATAGGCGGTCGCGAGCGCCTTGGTGCCGTGCTTGTCGGCATATTTATCCACGACGGTGACCGGAAATTCGGCCAGCACGCTCGTCGGCGGCACCACGGATTCCACCTTGTCCTTGCCGACGAGATCGCGGATCGATGCGGTTTCGGCCTCGAAGGTGATCAGCACGTCGCCGGTGCCGCGCTCGACGAAGGTCGTGGTTGCTGCTCGGCCGCCGGTGTCGAACACAGGCACATTGGCGAACAGTTTCTTGATGAATTCGTCAGCCTTCTCGGCGCTGCCGTACTTGTTCTTCGCGAAGGCATAGGCGGCCAGATAAGTGTAGCGCGCATTGCCCGAGGTCTTCGGATTCGGGAAGATCACCTGCACGCCCGGCTTCACCAGATCATCCCAATCCTTGATGCCCTTCGGATTGCCCGCGCGTACCAGGAAGGCCGGCAGCGAATAATAAGGCGAGGAATTGTTCGGCAGGCGCGAGGCCCAATCCTTCGGGATCAGCTTGCCGCGATCATAGAGCACCTGAACGTCGGTGACCTGGTTGAAGGTGACCACATCGGCCTCGAGCCCTTCGAGGATCGAGCGGGCCTGGCGCGACGACCCGTTATGCGACTGGTTGATGGTGAGATCCTGGCCAGTCTTGGCCTTCCACTGCTTGATGAAGGCGGCGTTGAGCTCGACGTAAAGCTCGCGCGCGATGTCGTAGGAGACATTGAGCAGCGTATTCGGCGTCTGGGCCTGAGCCGGCGCAGTGGCGCCGATGGCAAGCAGGCCGAGGCCGGCAGCGAAAGTGGTCAGAAGGCGATTCACGGGAAGTCCCCTGCGTTGGACGGGTCGATGAGTAACAAGCCGCGGGCTGATCGAGCTGGCTGCGGCGTTTTGCCCTGAGAACGGTCCGGAATTTGCTCCGCAACGAATGCGTGCAGCTGCGCGTTTTCCCGCAACTGGCCGGCCGCATCGCTGTCGAGGAGAAGAACCATCTCTGGCGCGTGGTGTTCGAAGCTAAAAAGTTCTACGGTTAGAACGGTTCGAAGAAGAAATAATCTTCTCTTTACGCCGTGCAATCGAGAGATATATAGGAAATAATTCCAGTCAACCCGAAAGTTTCGGGGCAACGGAGTGTGCATGCGCTTTCTGCCTGTCTTCCTCGACTTGCAGGCCGGACCGGTCCTTCTGATCGGCGCCGGAGAGTTGGTGCGCGCCAAGTTGCGGCTGCTGCTGGCGGCCAATGCCCGGATCCGCTGGTACGCCATCGATGGCGATCGCGATCTCGCCGGACTCGATCCTGTGGCCGCCGATGCGATCGAGTTTGCCGAGGGCAATCCGCTCGCTGCCGATCTCCATGGCGTCATCGCCGTGATGTGCGCAGGCGCCGGTGATCTCGGCCCGATGATGGCCGTGCGGGCGAAGGCGGTGGGGCTACCCGTCAATGTGATGGACGATCTCGTCAATTCCAGTTTCATCTTTCCCGCCATTGTCGATCGCGGCGATGTCGTCGTGGCCGTTGGCACTGGCGGGACGTCGCCGGTGGTGGCGCGCCGCGTGCGTGAGACGATCGAAAGCGTGTTGCCGGCGCGGATCGGCGATCTCGCCAGTTTCATCGGACGCTGGCGCAAGTCGATCAACGATCGGATCTCCGAGGCGCCGCTGCGTCGCCGCTTCTGGGAGCGCATCGTCGATGGCGATATCGGCGCAAAGATTCTTGCGGGGCGCGGCAGCGAGGCCGAGCAGGCGCTTGGCGCGATTGACGATCTTTCTGCTTTTGCCGGTGCATCGCAGGATGGCGCGGCGAAAGGCCATGTGACGCTGGTGGGCGCAGGCCCCGGCGATCCCGACCTGCTCACCATCAAGGCTTTGCGCGCGCTGCAGGATGCCGATGTCGTTTTCTACGACGAACTGGTGTCGCCGGAAATTCTCGACCGCATCCGCCGCGATGCTGCGCGCGTGCCGGTCGGCCGCCGCATCGGTAAGCCCGGTATCGGGCAGGACGCCACCAACAAGCTGCTTGTCGAAGCCGCGCAAGCCGGCCAGCGCGCCGTACGCCTCAAGGGCGGCGATCCCTTCATTTTCGGTCGTGGCGGCGAAGAAATCGAAGTGCTGCGCGCCGCTGGCGTGTCTTATTCGATCATCCCCGGCATCACCGCGGGCCTCGGCGCCGCTGCGATGTTCGAGGCGCCGCTGACCTATCGCGGCGAAGCCCTACGCATCACTTTCCTGACGGCGCATAAGGAAAAGGATGCCGGCGCGGTCGACTGGTCCGTGCTGACCGACGCGAAGATGACCATCGTCGTCTATATGGGCATGACTGCTGCGCCCGCGATCCGAGAAGGCCTCATTGCGGTGGGCCGCTTGCCACAGACGCCGGTGGGCGTATTCGCGCGCGTCACGCGGCCTGATGCGCAGGCGGCTGTCGGCACCCTCGAAAATCTTCCGGCGCTGGTCGAGCAGATCGATGGCGGTCCGGCGATCCTCATCATTGGCGATGTCGTGGCGCATTCCGCGCCCTGGCGCGCCGCCAATATCAACAAACTCGTCTCTGACATTTTGGTAGCTGCCGAATGACCTCTCCGCTGCAACAGAAAATCAAAATCACCGGGCCCTCGGTGGTGACGGCCAACCGCACCTGGGACGGCATCGTGGTCTATCGCGATGCCAAGAAGGGCTGGACGCCCGACCTCTCTGAAGCGGCCATCGTGCGCACCGCCGACGATGCGCGTGCGCTGCTGGCCGAATCCGCCGCCGATGATGTCGTCGCCATCGGGTCCTATATCGCACCAGTGATCGTCAAGGACGACGGCGCTATCGAACCCGGCAATCTGCGTGAACGCATCCGCCGCAAGGGCGTCACGATTGATCTGCCGATCCCGGCCTGAAAGTTTTCGATATGTATGCTTACGATGAAATCGACCGCACGCTGGTCAATGAGCGCGTTTCCGAATTCCGCGATCAGGTGAAGCGTCGCCTCTCGGGCGAACTCACCGAAGACGAATTCAAGATGCTGCGCCTGATGAATGGCGTCTATCTGCAACTGCACGCCTATATGCTGCGCGTCGCCATTCCCTATGGCACGCTGTCGGCGCCACAGCTGCGCAAGATGGCCCATGTAGCGCGCAAATATGATCGCGGCTACGGTCACTTCACCACGCGTCAGAATATCCAGTTCAACTGGATCAAGCTCGCCGATCTCCCCGATGCGCTCGAAGATCTGGCATCGGTCGGCATTCACGCGATGCAGACCTCAGGTAATTGCGTGCGTAACGTCACCACAGATCAATGGGCCGGGGTCGCGCCGGGTGAGGTAGAGGACCCGCGCATCTGGGCCGAATTGCTGCGGCAATATTCGACCATGCATCCGGAATTCACCTACCTTCCGCGTAAATTCAAGATCGCCATCACGGCGTCTGATCACGATCGCGCGGCAATCAAGGTGCATGATATCGGCCTGCGCATTCTCAAGAACGATGAAGGTGAAACCGGCTTTGAAGTGCTGGTCGGCGGCGGTCTTGGCCGCACGCCGTTCATCGGCAAGGTGATCAAGCCGTTCGTTCATGGCCGCGACATCCTCAGCTATGTGGAGTCGATTCTGCGCGTCTATAACCAGTACGGCCGCCGCGACAATATCTACAAGGCGCGCATCAAGATCCTCGTTCATGAGCTCGGGATCGAGAAGTTCGCTGCGGAAGTGGAGGAGGAATGGCTGGCGACGCGCGATAGCGCGCTGCAGCTTGATGACGAGGTGGTCGCCGATATCCGCGCGCGTTTCCGCTATCCCGACTATGAGGAGCTGTCCGATACGCCGGATGAGCTGATCGCAGCGTCGGCCGATCCGCAATTCGAACGTTGGCTGAAGAACTCCGTCGCGGCGCATCAGCAGCGGGGTTACGCCATCGTCACGCTGTCGCTGAAGCCAATCGGTGGCCCTCCGGGTGACGCGACAGCCGAGCAGATGGACGCCATCGCCGATCTTGCCGAGAATTACTCATTCGGCGAAATCCGTGTCGGCCATGAGCAGAATCTGGCGCTGCCGAATGTCGCCAAGCGCGATCTGCCTGCGCTGTGGCGCCAGCTCGACAAGCTCGGCCTGGCGACACCCAACGTCAATCTGATCACCGATATCATCGCCTGCCCCGGCCTCGATTACTGCTCGCTGGCCAATGCGCGTGCGATCCCGATCGCACAGGAGTTGACGCGCCGCTTCGCCAATCACGATCTCGCTGACATGATCGGTCGGCTGCACATCAATATCTCCGGCTGCATCAATGCCTGTGGCCACCACCATGTCGGCCATATCGGCATTCTCGGTGTCGAGAAGAACAACGAGGAATTCTACCAGATCACCATTGGCGGCCGTGCCGACGAAGGCGCTGTGGTCGGCACGCTGATCGGCCCTGCGGTGCCTTATGATGACGTCGCCAATGTCATCGAGGATATTGTGGAATCCTATCTGGCGCTGCGGGCGCGGCCGGATGAGTTGTTTTACCAGACCGTCGAACGTCTCGGCGTCGAGCCGTTCAAGGAGCGCGTTTATGCCACTCGTTAAGAAGGGCGCGATCACTGCCGACGCCTATGTCCATGTCGGCGACGATGCGGAGATCCCGGTGGATGAGTCAGTGCTGATTCCGGCAGCTCGCTTCCTTGCGGATGCGGATGTCCTGGTAAAGCGCAGCAGCCCAGTTGGCGTGATCTGGCCAAACAATCGCGATCTCGATGAACTCGTGCCTCATCTCGATCGCCTCTCGGTGGTGGCGCTGGTGTTTCCGAGTTTCCGAGATGGTCGTGCCTATAGCCAGGCGCGCCTGCTGCGCGAACGCCATGGCTACAAGGGTGAGCTGCGTGCCACCGGGCAGGTCTTGCGTGACCAGTTCGTGCTGATGCTGCGCGCCGGCTTCGACAGTTTCGAAGTCAAGAAGGATGCCGATGCCGAAGCCTTCGCGGCGACCGTGAAGCGCTACACGGTCTTCTATCAGCCCACCGGTGATGGTCGCATCACCGCGCTGCATCAGCGCATGCAAGCGCGTCACGGCGCGAATGCGGGATAGAGAAGATGTCGCATCCACGGGAGTGATCTCCCGTGGCACATTGCGGTCGTCATCCCTCGATCATTGAAATCTGGTTTCGTTGACTTCGACGTCTAACTTTCAGAGGTTTGCAGCGTTGCCTGATGGCGCTGTTGCCGTCGGCCAATGGAGGTCTCAATGATCCGCCGCTTCGCTCTTGTTCTTGCTTCGACACTCATCGCCGGCTCGGCCATCACGGGCTCGGCTCATGCTGCCGATGTCACGCTGCTCAATGTCTCTTATGACCCGACGCGCGAACTCTATGTCGATTTCAACAAGGCCTTTGCTGCGGCCTATCAGAAGGAGACCGGCAAGAGCGTCGAGATCAAGCAATCCCATGGCGGTTCAGGCTCGCAGGCGCGCTCGGTGATTGACGGACTTCAGGCCGATGTTGTCACGCTTGCGCTGGCCTATGACATCGACGCCATCGCGACCAAGAAGCTACTCGCCGAAGACTGGCAGAAAAAGCTGCCGCAGAATGCTGCGCCTTATACCTCGACGATCGTGTTCCTGGTCCGCAAGGGCAATCCCAAGGGCATCAAGGATTGGGATGATCTCCTGAAGAAGGGTGTCAGCGTCGTGACGCCGAACCCCAAAACGTCAGGTGGTGCACGCTGGAATTATCTCGCCGCCTGGGGCTATGCCCTTAAGAAGTTCGGTGGCGAGGACAAAGCGAAGAAATTCGTCGCTGATCTCTATCAACAGGTGCCGGTGCTCGACACCGGTGCACGCGGTTCGACCGTGACATTTGTCGAACGCGGCGTCGGCGACGTGCTGCTGGCCTGGGAAAACGAGGCGTTCCTTGCACAGAAGGAATTCGGCAAGGACAAGTTCGAGATCGTGGCGCCGCCGCAGTCGATCCTCGCCGAGCCGCCGCTTGCGGTGGTGGATACCGTCGTCGAGAAGAAGGGCACCCGCGCCGCGGCTGAGGCCTATCTGAAATATTGGTACACACCGGAAGGTCAGGAGATCGCGGCGCGCAACTCCTATCGCCCGCGCGATCCGGAAATTGCCAAGAAATATGAAAATTCCTTTGCTAAGGTGGAACTGTTCACCATCGACGATGTTTTCGGGGGTTGGACCAAAGCGCAGAAGGTCCATTTCAGCGAAGGTGGCGTG
>CALRZK010000174.1:0-6579 GCA_943372615.1 Bradyrhizobium ivorense
GTGCACTTGAAGGTGGGCACGTCGCTACGCTCCTTTGCCCACCCTACAAGTTTCGCAGCCAGGTATACCAGGCCGCCTCCGCCCCCAAATCCGCAACGCTGACCTCCCGCCCGACAAATGGGCAGGGGCTGACTTGAACGCATGCGGCGAAAGCGATAACCACCCTGTCGGCATTGACTGCTCCCTCCTCCACCCCTGTGGGTTCAAAGGATATTTTCTCATGGCGCGTAATAAGATCGCACTGATTGGCTCGGGTCAGATCGGCGGAACGCTGGCTCACCTCGTCGGCCTCAAGGAACTCGGCGACGTGGTGATGTTCGACATCGCCGAAGGCATCCCGCAGGGTAAATCGCTGGATATCGCGCAGTCGTCGCCGGTCGATGGCTTCGATTCCAAGCTCTCCGGCGCCAATTCCTACGAAGCGATCGAAGGTTCGGACGTCATCATCGTCACCGCCGGCGTGCCGCGTAAGCCGGGCATGAGCCGCGACGATCTGCTCTCGATCAACCTCAAGGTGATGGAGCAGGTGGGCGCAGGCATCAAGAAGTATGCCCCGAACGCATTCGTGATCTGCATTACCAACCCGCTCGATGCCATGGTCTGGGCGCTGCAGAAGGCCTCGGGTCTTCCGGCCAATAAGGTCGTCGGCATGGCCGGCGTGCTCGACTCCGCGCGCTTCCGCTACTTCCTGGCCGATGAATTCAACGTCTCGGTCGAAGACGTCACCGCTTTCGTGCTCGGCGGCCACGGCGACACCATGGTGCCGCTGGTCAAGTACTCGACCGTTGCCGGCATCCCGCTGCCCGATCTCGTGAAGATGGGCTGGACCTCGCAGGCCCGCATCGACGAGATCGTCGACCGCACCCGCAATGGCGGCGCCGAGATCGTCAACCTGCTCAAGACCGGTTCGGCCTTCTACGCCCCGGCCGCTTCGGCGATCGCGATGGCCGAGAGCTATCTCAAGGACAAGAAGCGCGTGCTGCCCTGCGCCGTTCACCTCAACGGTGAATATGGCGTCAAGGACATGTATGTCGGCGTTCCCGTTGTCATCGGCGCGAAGGGTGTCGAGCGTATTGTCGAGATCGAACTCGTCGGCAAGGACAAGGAAGGCTTCGACAAGTCGGTCGCTTCGGTGGTCGGCCTGATGGACGCCTGCAAGAAGATCGCGCCCGACCTGCTCGGCTAAAACAGACTGAACTGAACCGGCACCCCGGGGGTGCCGGTTTTGCATTTGACGTGGTTGGCCATCCCTGCGACGAACCCACTCAGCCAACTTCGTCCGTCACACGGAATTACCGCCTCACTTTGACAAGCAGCATACGTGGTATACGTTATGCCAGTTCAGAGAAAACGGCGTGAATTCCAATTTCACCATCGGGGGTTCGGGAGCATCTTATGAATATCCATGAATATCAGGCGAAAGCCGTCCTGAAGGAGTTCGGCGTGCCCGTCTCCAAGGGCGTGCCGGTCCTCAAGGCAGAAGAAGCCGAGGCCGCAGCAAACCAGCTTGGCGGTCCGCTCTGGGTCGTGAAGAGCCAGATCCATGCCGGCGGTCGCGGCAAGGGCAAGTTCAAGGAAGCTTCGGCTGGCGACAAGGGCGGCGTCCGCCTCGCCAAGTCGGTCGATGAGGTCAAGCAGTTCGCCAAGGAAATGCTCGGCGCGACCCTCGTCACCGTGCAGACCGGCGACGCCGGCAAGCAGGTCAACCGCCTCTACATCGAAGACGGTTCGGACATCGAGAAGGAGTTCTACCTCTCGCTCCTCGTCGATCGCGAAACCTCGCGCGTGGCTTTCGTCGTTTCGACCGAAGGCGGTATGAGCATCGAGGACGTGGCCCACGACACCCCTGAGAAGATCATCACCTTCTCGGTGGATCCGGCCACCGGCGTGATGCCGCATCACGGCCGCACCGTGGCGCAGACGCTCGGCCTCACCGGCGACCTGGCCAAGCAGGCCGGCAAGCTGGTCGAGCAGCTCTACACGGCGTTCATCGCCAAGGACATGGACATGCTGGAGATCAATCCGTTGATCGTCTCCAAGCAGGGCCAGCTCAAGTGCCTCGACGCCAAGATGTCGTTCGATTCGAACTCGCTGTATCGCCACGCCGACATCGTCGCGCTGCGCGACACCACGGAAGAGGACGCGAAGGAAATCGAGGCATCGAAGTATGACCTCGCTTACATCGCGCTCGACGGCACCATCGGCTGCATGGTCAACGGCGCCGGCCTCGCGATGGCCACGCTCGACATCATCAAGCTCTATGGCGAAAGCCCGGCCAACTTCCTCGACGTCGGTGGCGGCGCTTCGGAAGAGAAGGTGACTGCTGCGTTCAAGATCATCACGGCTGATCCGAACGTGAAGGGCATCCTGGTCAACATCTTCG
This sequence comes from Bradyrhizobium ivorense, assembly GCA_943372615.1. Taxonomy (GTDB): domain Bacteria; phylum Pseudomonadota; class Alphaproteobacteria; order Rhizobiales; family Xanthobacteraceae; genus Tardiphaga; species Tardiphaga ivorense_A. The sequence continues at coordinate 2,384 of CALRZK010000174.1, forward strand.
GCGGCATCATGAAGTGCGACGTCATCGCCGCCGGCGTTGTCGGCGCGGTGAAGGCTGTCGGCCTCAAGGTGCCACTGGTTGTCCGCCTCGAAGGCACCAATGTCGAGGAAGGCAAGAAGATCATCCGCGAGTCCGGCCTCAATGTTCTGCCGGCCGACGATCTCGACGACGCCGCCCAGAAGATCGTCAATGCGGTGAAGGGAAAGTAAGCTCATGTCAGTCTTGATCGACAAGAACACCAAGGTCATCACCCAGGGCTTCACCGGCAAGAACGGCACCTTCCATTCCGAACAGGCGATCGCCTACGGGACCAAGGTTGTCGGCGGCACCTCGCCGGGCAAAGGCGGCTCGACCCATATCGGCCTGCCCGTGTTCGACACCGTGGCGGAAGCACGCGACAAGACCGGCGCCGACGCGTCGGTGATCTATGTGCCGCCGCCGGGCGCAGCGGACGCGATCTGCGAAGCGATCGACGCGGAAATCCCGCTGATCGTCTGCATCACCGAAGGCATTCCGGTGCTCGACATGGTGCGCGTGAAGCGGTCGCTGATCGGCTCCAAGTCGCGCCTGATCGGGCCGAACTGCCCGGGCGTCGTCACCGCCGGTGAATCGAAGATCGGCATCATGCCGGCCAACATCTTCAAGCCCGGCAAGGTCGGCATCCTGTCGCGCTCCGGCACGCTGACCTATGAAGCCGTGTTCCAGACCACCCAGGCCGGCCTCGGCCAGACCTCGGCAGTCGGCATCGGCGGCGATCCGGTCAAGGGCACCGAATTCATCGACGTGCTCGAGATGTTCCTGGCCGACGACAAGACCGAGTCGATCATCATGATCGGTGAAATCGGTGGTTCGGCGGAAGAAGACGCGGCGCAGTTCATCAAGGACGAAGCCAAGCGCGGCCGCAAGAAGCCGATGGTCGGCTTCATCGGCGGCGTCACCGCACCTCCCGGCCGTCGCATGGGCCATGCCGGCGCCATCGTCTCGGGCGGCAAGGGCGACGCCCAGTCGAAGATCGCAGCCATGGAAGCCGCCGGCATCCGCGTCTCGCCGTCGCCGGCCCGCCTCGGCACCACGCTGGTGGACGTGCTCGCGGGCAAGTAAGCCGCAGGCATTGAGATGAATGAGAAAGGCCCGCTCGTGAGAGCGGGCCTTTCGGATTTGCGCTATTCGACGACGTGATCGATAGAACGGCAAGGGCGCATGGTATTCAGTAAGCCGTGATGGCTGCCTGGTCGAAAGGGTCAACCTCTGGCCTATTTCGTCGGAAGGAAAAACTCAAACTGATCGTCATAGATACGGGCTCGCCAAGGCTCACTTTGAGCCTGTAGCTCGCGGTTGATGTATTCAAGCGGGACAGAGTGCACGTCGTACATATTCGCTGGCGACAAGTTGGACTGCAATCGAAGGTACTTCCCGCGAATTGAGTCTACGATTGTCAGCCTTTCATTGTATCCCGCCATCGCCCCGCCACGACCGAATTGCGCAAACTGTGGGTCAATAGGCAGTCCAAGCGCACGTTGGTGCACCTCGTAACCTGACCTTGCGGGCGGTAACCAAACTCCGGGCCCAGCAACATGCCCACCAGCGCCGCCCACGACCACATCCCCTATACCCCCGCCACCTCCATCGCCACCTCGAGCACCTCTGGCATCGCCCACAGCTCGCCCACCGGGGCCACCGATTGCTAGACCGTCCCCTTCGATGCGGACGCTTCCACCGTCTCCGCCTCTCCCGGGCGGGAGAATATCCTGCGCCATGACCTGCCCCGTCGCCCAAAGACAAAAAAGCGAAGCGACCGCGAGTAACCTCGCTACATCGCCACCGAAATCGTGTCCGACTAATTTGCTTCTCGTCACCGATCGGTTACTTGCCCGCCAGATCCACCAAGAGCGGTGCCATTGCCGCCAACACTAGCTGCTCCGCCAGCTCCACCTTGGCCATGCGCGCTCTTTCCCCCAACTTGGCCACCAGCACCGCCAACCGCCAAGCCCTCGCCTCCCACATGAGCGCTCCCGCCATCACCGCCTTTGGCCAGGACAGCACCTTTCTTTCCGACGAGTGGTGGCACCACGATAAACAGGAAAGCGCCGAACAGTGCACCAATAACAGCCCTAATTGTCCAAGGCTGTTGCACCAAGCCGTTCCATAGATCGATGACAAACTCGCGCATAATTAATTCCCTATCAGCAACGGTACCTATCGAAATCAGCGATTTGTTGACCGGTTTCGATGCGGGCAGAATCGACTCGCGTCTCATCTTGGGTCCGCGAAGTGCCAGATTCTCAACTTGACCTCTGCTTAATCAAAATCAGCTGCACGGATAGCCATTGGCGGACCCGCGAGAATCAGGATGCGTAATTTCATTGGCTGTTAGAGTTTTGCGCACGGAATGAACTGTGTCGAGTAGGCTCCGGCCAAGGTTCACAAATAGGTCCCGCGTTCGAGACATGACCTTGTCGCGGCATCGACATAACTTCTCCCCCGTGCCGTAGTCAGCCCATCCGTTACTGAGGCTTAGGTCGGTGCCCCGCGTGACGAACTCATTCAACACCTGAACGCTGATGACCCCACCATCTTCCATCGCACTACGCGCCGCTCCCTGCTTCGGTCCGGCGGTGAACGCATAGATTACGATGTTGGTATCGAACGAGGCACTCAACGCTCGTTCGCCTCATCTCGATCGAATTTCCATCCTTCCGGCATGGACCAATTGAAACGCTCCATGTCTTTCAGGAAGCGCGCCTTGCGGTCGATCTTCTCGACAGCAATCTTATCCTTGGACGCTTCGACGACCGCGAGTTCGTCACCGGGCGACAAATCCAACTCCTCGACGAGCTTCTTGGGCAATCGCACAGCAAGGCTGTTGCCCCACTTGGAAACCTGCATTGCCGCCTCCATGATATCCATTAGCTACATGTATATCATAAGAAGGGCATCACCGCGCCTCAAGGCACTTTGGCGACGCCAGCGCTCAAGGGGCGCCATTCCGGAGGCGGTCCCGTCGCCGACGGCAACGGGACCAACCGCCGACAGAGGACACCATCACTGTCCCGGCGCTGTATCCGTGTTGAACACCTCGCCTTCCGGCACCCAGGTCTTTCCGTCAAATTTCGCGACCTGCATCTGCGTGTAAGGCGCGTAGCGATCCGGGCGGGTGGTGATCGCGATGCCGGGCAGCAGCAGCGGGGCGACGACCTTGTTGAGATTGGTCGCCTGCTTGAGCAAGTTCTCACGGGTCAGATCATTCCCGCACATCTCAAAAATCTTCACGGTCATATAGGCCGAGATGTAACCGGTGACATTGCTGCCATCGGCGATGTCACCGCGCGGATACCATTTGGCGATGAAGGCCTTGAACTCCTTCATGTCCGGCGCACTGTCCCAGGTGGGATCGGTGGGCCCCTTGAAGGCCAGTGCGGTCAGCACACCGGTCGACGCCTCGCTGCCCGCCGGCTCCATCACGCCCTTGATGGAGGACGACACGCTGACCACAAAGTTCAACGGCTTCCAGCCGAGCTCATGCACCTTGCGGATGGCCTGTGCGCCGAATTTCGGCGTCGCCATGGTGAACAGCGTATCCGCACCGGACGCCTTCAGCGCGACGATCTGCGAATCCACCGTCGGATCGGAAACCTCATAGGTGACTTCCTTGACGATCATGGTCCTTGCCTTGTCGCCGAGACCATCCTTCAGGCCCTTTACATAGTCTTTGCCGGCATCGTCATTCTGCGAAAACACGCCGAGCTTGGCGTTCGGTCTGTTCTTCAGAAGATACTTTGCGAAGATCATGCCCTCCATCTGGTAGGGCGGATAAAGCTGGGTGGTCCACGGGAAGTTTTTTGGATCGTCCCATTTCGCAGCACCCGTCGAGATAAAGAGCTGCGGCACTTTCTTCTGGTTGAGATATTTCTGCACCGCCGAATTTGTCGGCGTGCCGATGGTGCCGATGACGGCCAGCACTTCGTCCTGCTCGACCAGACGCCGGGTCTGTTCCACCGTCTTGGGCGGCGAATAGGCATCGTCCAGCGAGATCATCTTGATCTTGCGCCCGTTCACGCCGCCCTTGGCGTTGATCATCTCGTAATAGGCTTCTTCGATCCGCCCCTGGGTGCCATAGGCCGAAGTCGGGCCGCTATAGGGCATGGTCTGACCGATCTTGATTTCCGTATCGGTGACGCCGGGCCCGTATTTCTTCT
>CALRZK010000175.1:0-6579 GCA_943372615.1 Bradyrhizobium ivorense
TCGATATTCAAGGCGCTCAAGATGGCGTCCGGAAAGTCTTTGAGATTTTCAGTGACAATCATCGACGACTGGGTCTTCAACGCAGCGGCAACCACATGGGCATCGTTCGGGTCGGGTAGATTTGCGCAAACGGACAGCAGCTGCTCGTAGTCGCAAACGCATGCTTCCTCGAAAGCCGTCTCCATGAATCCACGCGCCCGCCTGGCGCGATCACCTGCATCGGCGACACCCTGTCGGGTCAGAATTTTCTCGATCGCAGCCTCGGTTTCATTGAGGACCTTGGCAGACCAGCGGAGACGGAAAAACTCCGCCTCGGCAAGTGTCAGCAGCAGATTGCGCTTCAATGCTCCAGCGAGAGAGCATGCATCGATAAATGCGGTGAAGCGGTTTGCGAACAAATTTAAAGATGCTCCGCATCCATTTCAGCAAGGTTCGCCAGCGCCTCGCTACGCTTGCTGTCGCGCGCCTGCTTATAGGCGAACAGATCTTCCGCACGCACGCGACGGTGGCGACCGACCAGCGAATGCGTGATCTCGCCCTTTTCCAGCAATGCGATAAAGAACGGGCGGGATACATTCAGAATATCGGCGGCTTGCTGGGTGGTCAGCATCTGGTGCACCGGCACCAGTGTCACGGCATCGCCGCGGCCAATATGCCGAAGCAATTCCATAAGAATGTTGGACAGCGCCGGCCCAAGCGTCACCTCCGACGGCTGCTGGGTCGCTTCGTCGAGGACGCGCAGGGTCGTATCGCCGTCAGTATGAGCGGCGAGGATTTGACGCAGTTGGTTGGCGGCTGCCTTTTCGCTGGCGGAAGGCAATCGACCGCCGAAGGCCTCGGCCAAGGCTGGAATGGTCATTGTTTTTGCTCCCGTTGAATATTTTCTCTACTCGATATTCGAAATAAACGCAACAAGTAACCCTGTCGCAACCGTCCAGGTTCCGTCTCTTGGCTCTTGCAAACGGTATCCTGCTGCGGAACCGAAAGGACCTTTCGGCATTGAGGGGATCGGAAATCATCGTCCCATCCGAGAGGTTTAGCCATCATGCCAACCACTCCGACGATTGCCCGCTTCTGGCGGGGCCGCACATTGCCTGAAATGGCCGACAGCTATGAGCGCTATATTCGCGCCGAAGGCATCCCACCATTGGAGAAGACAGCCCTTGGCGTGCAGCTGTTTCGCGAAGACCGCGACGATGAGAGCTGGTTCACGACGATCTCCTACTGGACCGACATGAATTCCATGACCGCCTTCACCAAAGGCGAGCCGACCAAGGTCCATCACCTCGACCGCGACGCCGAATTCCTGATCGAATTGCCGGAACGCATCCAGATCCACCAGATCCTCGTGGACCGGCAGGGACTGCGATAATCGTCAGATATTGTGGGGAGCGATGGTGCCGCAAACAGGACTCGAACCTGTGACCCCGTCATTACGAATGACGTGCTCTACCAACTGAGCTATTGCGGCGAACCATGGTCGCGATTCGGCTGGGCAGCCGGGCGCGCTGGAGCCTCTGATATCGCCCGCACCTCGGTTTTGCAAGGCGCGGAAGCGCTGGCAGACGCGAAAAGCGCAGCTTGGGGTCAGCCGCCCCAGCGGCGCATGAAACCGCGCCAGCCGCCTTGCTGCTGGCCGCTGTTCAGTTCGGCGAATTCGTCGCGATAAGGGTCGTCCTCGTCCACCCCCGGATCGTCCGGGGCGCGGGTGATGGGAATGACGGCCGGAATCGGAACCGCGGGCTTGGCGCCCTTGGCGATGTCGGCGCGCTCGCGGAACAGTGGGACGGGAGCAGGCTCGGGTTTTGGCTGCGGCGAGACATCCGCAGGCGGGGACTCGAGCACCGGTTCCGGATCGGGTTCGGCCGGCGCCGCGGGCGTCAGGATGGGCTCGGGTGGCTTTTCGCTGATGGGCGTGGCCGGCACGGGCTCGGCCAATGGCCGAACCAAGGGATGCGGCATCGGCGGAGCCAGCACGGTTTCACGCAGGATTTCGGCTTCCAGCGAGGCCAATGGGTCGGCATCGCTCGATGGCAGGGCCGCCAAGGGCTCCTGCCACTGGAAGGCATCGATGCGGCCGGTGACCGGCGAAACTGGCCGCCAGCGTTCCGAAACATAGCCATCCGCGGTCCACACCGGATCGTGGCGGGCGCGGACGGCGCGCAGCGTCCAGGCGCGGGCACGGCCGCTGTCACCATGTTCGGTGCGCTCCAGTTCGGCCATCAGCATGGCCACGCGCTGCGTCGGCTCCGCGATGAACGGCGCGAGGGCGTCGCGCGCCCTGGTGTATTCGGCGGCATCGATGGCGGCGCGGGCAATGGCGAGGGCGCCTTCCACATGGCCGGGCACCTTCGCCGCCAGCGTCTCGACGCGGACCAGGCGCTGTCGCGCGGAATCGCCGAGTTTCACATGGGCATAGGCGTCGGCCAGATCGGGATGCGGCTGCGCCAGCCAGGCGGCTTCGATGATCTTCATCGCGCGGCGGATCTGATGCGCCTCGCTCTGGAAGCGGGCGGCCAGCACGGCGGCGGGGATCAGCGTCGGCGCCAGGCGGATGGCTTCCATGGCGCTGTCGCGCGCAAGATCGCGGTCCTTCGTCTCGGCATCGAGCGCGCGGGCGGTGAGCAGCACGCCGCGCTGACGGCGATAGGCGACACGATCGATCAGGCCGCTCGACAAATTGGCATCGAGAATTTTCAGCGCGCCGGTCCAGTCCGATTGGGCGCAGCGGAAGCCGAGCACGGCCTGCGCGGCCCAGGTGGAATTCGGCGCAAGTTTCAGCGCTTCTTCGGCCAGTGCGACGGCGCTGTGCGGATCATCGCTGCGCTGGGCCTCGATGAACAGGCCGCGCAGGCCGAGCAGCCGGGTATCCTGCCGCTCCGCCATCGCCTGGAACGCGCGATGCGCGCCGGCACGATCGCCATCGAGCTGGGCGGACTGCGCATGCAGCAGCAACGCCAGCGGATCATCCGACGACAGGCGTTTTGCGACACCGGCATGGCGCTTGGCGACGGCGCTATCGCCCTGGCCGATGGCGAGCAGGCCTTGCGTGATGGCATGGCGCCCGCGCGCCTGACGCTTGTTGCGGCGATGACGGCGATAACGTGCCGGGGCGCGCCACACGCTGAAGATCAGCCACACCAGCAGCATGCCGGCGAGAATGACCAAGCCGAGCACCAGGATGAAGACCGGCAGCGAGGTGGAAAGCGTCCAGCCGCCCCAGGAGAGGACAACATCGCCGGTCTGGTCGGCCACCCAGGCGGCGCCGAAGGCCAGCAGCGCGATGAGAATGAGGAAGGCAACGATACGGATCATTGAACACTCACGGCGCAGGTTTGGAGAGCGCCGCCATGGCGTCGGCTGCGAATTGACGGGAGGCGGCCAGCGCCGCATCGCGCGCGGCGAGCTTGTCGAGCCAGGGCTGCACGGCGGCGCGGTCTGCAGGGGTCAGCGTCAACAATTCGCGCTTTGCGGCGGTGACATCATTGCTGCGGGCAGCAGCGGTGGCACGGGCAATCACGCTGTGGCTGCCGCTGCCGGCGACATCGGTGCGCTCGATGCGGACGAGTTTTGCGGCGCCTGCCTGCAGGCGATCGAGGAAGCCGGTGTTGGATGATGCGGTCTCGCTTTGGACCGGCGTGAGTTTTGGCAGCAGCGCGAGCAATTCGCGGCTCAGCGCAGCATCGCTGGGCACGCCGGAGGTGGCGAAGGCATCGAGCGGCTTGAGCTGAGCGGGATCGGCAGCAAGCGGCTTCACCGCAGCGAGGGCGGCCGAATAGGGTTCGCTCTGGCGCACGGATGTGTCGAGCAGCGAGGCGGCGACGGTCCGGCGCAAGACGGGATCATCGACAGGCTTCGCGCTTTGCTCGGCAGCGGAGGATTTCAGATCACCGGCGGCGCGCTCGATCGCATTCAAGCGCTCGGTGATCGGCGCAAGATCGACCACCGCGGCGGCGGTGCGCGGGGTGGATTTCAGCGTGTTGATCTCGGCAGTCGCGCGATCCGATTGCGTCTTTGCCGCCGCGAGATCGCTGCGCAGAACGGCGATGGATTTTTCCAGACCATCGATGCGGGTGGCGAGGCCGGTGTCCGGCTTCGGCAATGGACGCGCTTCGAGCTGGGCGACGCGCGTTGCCAGCGCATCACTCGCGGACGTGTCTGCCGGCGTCATGCTGGTGAGCGCGATCCATGCGGCGCCGGCGACGACAGCACCGGCCACGGCGCCTGCGGCGATGGGCAGCAGCAGCGCGGATTTTTCACGCGACGCCACAGCCGGTTCCTCCGCTGCCGGCTCGGCAGCGAAAGGCGGCATATCGGAGGGTGACGTGTCGTGATCAGACGTCTCGGGCTGCGGCGCTTCCGGAGATGGTGCATCCGGCGCGGGCGCAACCGGTTCTTCACCCGCTTTGGGCCGTTCCGTCACATGGGTGGCGGCGAGTTCGAGGGTCGGCGGCTGGCGCTTGGGCCGGCCGGCATTGGGAACCGATCCTGTCTCGTTGTCATCGGCCATGATGCAGTCCCTCGTGAGTCACACCGCCCCCTTAGCAGAGATTGGGTGGCCTCTCTGTTAACACCGGTTTTTAGCGTGCATTTGGCGGGATGGCACGGGCCAGCGCCGCGAATAAGGCATCTTCATCCGGCGTGGCCGCGGCCATGACTTTTGTCGCACCCGCATCATGGGCGATTTTCGCCACAGCCTCGGACAGCCCGAGATGCGGGATCGCCAGAGCGGAAATCTCGACACCGGCGAGACCTGCGGCCTTGAAGAAGGCACGGGCGCTGCGGCGGGAATAATGCAGGACGGCTTCGATCTCGCCGGTAGCGAAGGCGGCGATCACGTCATCGGGCAGGTCCGCCACCGGCGCCATGCGGTAGGTGGTGTGGGTGACGACCTCAAAACCGCGTGTACCGAGTTCGGCAGCAAGATCGCGGGAAAGATCGGCCCCGGCAAGATAGAGCAGGGGTTTCACGGCCTGTGCCCGCGCCGTCAGCAGCGCGCGCAGGTCATGCGCATCGCCGCCGGCGGAGATGACATCGCGGAAACCCGCATCCTGGGCGGCCTGGGTGGTGCGGTCGCCCACGGCGAAGACGGGCAGGCGGAACAGTTTTGTCGCGGTCGGCTGATCGGCGAGGCCGCGCAGGGCATTGGCCGAGGTCACGATCACGGCGCCGAAATCGGCGTCTGCATCCAGCGAAACCGGCACTTTCTCGAAGCGCAACATCGGCGCGGGGAGCACGACATAGCCCTGAGCGCGCAAGGCGGCGGCGGTGCGGGCATTGTCCGGCTGCGGGCGGGTGACGAGAATGGCCATGGAAACGATCTTTATTGGTGCATGATCTGATCCGAAAACCGGCCGCCACTTTTCGGGATCATGTACGTGGTTTCGGAATGATTGCGCCTGCCGACCCCGCAATGCTAGGCCGGAGCCAGCAAAAACCGATATTTCCGAGACAATGCAAGGACCAAGCGTGACCGCCGCAAGTTTGACCGATAACGCGCCGATGCTGGTGCTGGGGATCGAGACGACCTGCGACGAGACCGCAGCCGCCGTGATCGAACGGCAGCCGGACGGCAGCGGCCGCATTCTCTCAAATATCGTGCATTCGCAGATCAGCGACCATGCGCCCTATGGCGGCGTGGTGCCGGAAATCGCCGCCCGCGCCCATGTGGACCTGCTGGACGGGCTGATCGACCGCGCGATGACCGAGGCTGGTGTCGGCTATACCGACCTCTCCGGCGTGGCGGCGGCGGCGGGGCCGGGGCTGATCGGCGGCGTCATCGTCGGCCTCACCACCGCAAAAGCCATCGCCATGGTGCACGACACGCCGCTGATCGCGGTGAACCATCTCGAAGCCCATGCGCTGACGCCGCGGCTGACCGAGCCGCTGGAATTTCCCTATTGCCTGTTCCTGGTCTCCGGCGGGCATACCCAGATCGTCGCCGTGCTCGGCGTCGGCGACTATGTGCGGCTCGGCACCACTGTCGATGACGCCATGGGCGAGGCTTTTGACAAGGTCGCAAAGATGCTGGGACTGCCTTATCCCGGCGGACCGCAGGTAGAGCGCGCCGCAGCGCAGGGCGACGCGACGCGGTTCGAGTTTCCGCGACCGATGATCGGACGGCCGGAGCCGAATTTTTCGCTCTCCGGGCTCAAGACCGCCGTGCGCAACGAGGCAAGCCGCCTGTTGCCGCTGGAAGAGCAGGACATCGCCGATCTCTGCGCGAGCTTTCAGGCCGCCGTGCTGGCTTCGACAGCGGACCGGCTGAAAGTGGGGCTGCGCCTTTTCACGGAGCGGTTCGGCCCGCCCCAGGCACTGGTCGCTGCGGGTGGCGTGGCGTCCAACCAGGCGATCCGCGGCGCGCTGGAAGCGATCGCGAAGAAAGCCGGCACCGTGCTGCTGCTGCCGCCGCCGGCGCTCTGCACCGACAATGGCGCGATGATCGCCTGGGCCGGCGCGGAGCGACTGGCGCTCGGCATCTCGGACGGCATGGACGCGGCGCCTCGCGCGCGCTGGCTGCTCGACGCCGATGCGAAGGCGCCGGCAGGACACAAGAACAGCCGTGCGGGATATTGAGAT
>CALRZK010000176.1:0-6567 GCA_943372615.1 Bradyrhizobium ivorense
GGACCGTTCTCGCATCAGGTCATCCGGAATGACTTGCACTTCCGGCCGAATGGCGAGCAGAGGATTGGCAGCAGGCTTTTGCGATATATCGGCCCCAATGTGCTGCATCATTTCTTGCGGCGCCGAAAGTCGCTGTGACATGGCGTCCGTGCCCAGCGAAAGGAGATGCTGGATCTGAGACAAGACCATGCTTCTGATGCGTGAACTCATGAAGCGTTCTACGTGCTGCTTGGCCTGCCGGTCGAAATCCGAAAGCGACATCGCTGCCTGATCCAGTCGGATCATGCCGACTCTCGGATCAACGGCCAGGTCGTTCAGGTCTGCGACAATCTCCTTCAGCGCAGTGGCCAGCGCTTCCTTGTCGCCTCTGGTGACCAGACGTCCGAGACCATCGACCACATAACGCATGTTGCCCGCATCATAGCCGACCGGAATGACTCCTGCCCGCAATGCTTCCACGACAGGCAGGCAAAAGCCTTCATGGAAGGTCGGCAGCAGAAGAATATGCGATCGGCGATAAAGACCGTAGAGGCGCTGATTGTCCGGGCTCTCTTCGAAACGAACGACCTGCTCGATCCCAAGCGCCTCGATCAACGCCTTGCAACGTGCAAGATATTCAGCATCCGAATGCGATACGTTGCACGCAATGGTCATTACGGCAGACGGGAATCGCTCGTGCATCCGGGAGAACGCCTCGACGGCATCGAGCAGCCCTTTGGACGACACTCCTCGCCCGACGAACAGAATGTGAATAACCTCCGACCGTTTGTCGGCAAGTTGGTACAGCGGGGGATTATCGACCGCATTCGGCATGAGATCGATGCGCGCTTCATCCATCCCCAGCTCTCGCAACGTACTCGCATTGAATTCGCTGGCGGCCCACAGGCGATCCGCATGCTTGAAATTGTGAACCTGCACATAGGACTGTCGGATCATCGGCTCGTACTGAGGCGGCAAGAATTCGGCTGGCGTGATATTCTGGAAATAACAAACCTGTTGGGCATGCCCGTTTCCAATCAGGCACGCATCGAACAGCGGATTGTAGATGCCAAAATTGTAGATGATCAGATCGGCATCGAGAAAATCCGGGTGCCGAAGCAATTCGCCGGCATCGGCCACGATACCGACCCGCATATCGTCGAAATCGCATTGGGCCGTGAGCAAAACGACATCGATGCCGTTCAGATCGGACAGATACGAATAGAGATTTCGGACGATCTGAGAGATCGCATCATATTTTACTGTAATGGATGCGACGAGTACGACCTTGCGCGTCATGCCGGCATCTCGACATCGGCGACGCCTCTGGAACGCTGCCAGTGCAGCTCTGCATCGGAGAGCAAGTCCGCGATATCTCGCGACATGCGCGCGCGGCTGAACAGTTGTTCGTACCGGCGCCGACCAGCCTCCCCCATCGCCTCACGCAGATCGGCATCATTCAAGAGCTGAACAATGGCCGCTTGCAGCGAGCCGGCATCTTCTGGCTCGGCAAGCAATCCTGTTTCCTTGTCCGCAATGACATCGATCATGCCGCCGATCCGGCAGCCGATCACTGGCTTGGAGAACATCATCGCCTCGACAAAGACCAGTCCAAAGCTCTCATAGCGCGAGGGAGACACAAAGACATCGCATGCGGCGAAGAAGCCACGCAATTGCTCCTCATCGACTTCCCCGTGAAATCGGATGCGCTTTGCCAGCGCTGCTGGCAACGCTTTCCGCTCGAACTCCTGCCGATAGGGGCGTCCATTCAAGCCCGGGATCGTATCGTTGCCCACGATGTCGATCTGCAGGTCCGGATATTCAGCCAGCAGGCTCGGCGCGATTTCTAGCAACAGGTCGATGCCCTTGCGAACTTCAAGGCGTCCCACAAACAGAAGGCGTGTCCGGACACCGGACGCTGCAACCGGCGGAGCAATACGCGGCAGCGAGAGGAAGTCGTCCATGCCGAGGGGAACGACAGCCGACCGTCCCGCAAGATCGATGTCATAGATCCGCTCGACATCCCGACCGATAGCAGGACTGATGGCATGGACCCTGTCGCAACCAGCAATCAGCTCTCGCTCAAGAGCAACCATGGGGCGCCCGAAGCTGCGCATGAAGGCTTCGTCGCACACCTTGTCCTGATGCGATTGAAGCCAGAACGCCATGGTTGTTTGCAGCCCGACGACCAGCGGATAGGCCTGCTCGCGCAAAACAGCAGCGCCTTCGCAGTCCCAAATGACTGCATAGACGGCGTCGATCCGCTTACGGTTTGCAATGTTACGCACGCAAGCCAACCGGGTCTGACAGGCCCGCCAGATGTCAGCCGGAACCGGCCCATCCACAGTTTCGGCCGGCGGGCCCTGGAACGTGGCGGGTACAAGGCGATGCACCCAAACGCCGTCCTCGAAAGCGACGCTGCTGTGATCGCCGACCAGCGTGATCACGTGAATCTGGTGCCCCAACGCGGCGAGCCCCAGCGCCATTTCGTGCACGTAGCGCCCCACCCCGCCGACGGGGCCTGGTGGATATTCCCGGCTGAACAGGCAGTAGGTTTTTCCGCTCGTTCGCGAACCCGGCTGCAGATAAGGCAGATAGGCTGGCGGCCCACCCGGCCCGTCAGCCTTCAGCAGCGTCCGGGCAGCATCGAGCCCTCGCCTCATGCCAATCTCGAAGGCCTCAATAGCCTCGCGCTCGAAACGCGCGCGATCATGCGCCGTGATATGTCCGGCAGACAGAGCCCAATCGCAATCATTGCGACGTTGCTGCACGAAGGCGGTCCATTCATCCACCGCTTCGCGAACAGAGTGATAGCCGTGACGGTGGATCAGGCAGAAATACAGCTTGTTCTTGAGGACAGATAACCATCCGGTAAGCACCTTGGCTTCGTTGCGCAGGTCGCTGGCCCGGTACTTGTGATGCACATAGGCGCCGTCAAGCTGCACCACGGACCATCCCGCATCAACAAGGCGGCAAAGCACGTCGGTCTCATCGAGATAGTAGTCGAACTCCTCGTCGAACCCACCGATGTCGAGCAACGCTTTCCGCAGGAAAGTGCTGTTGGCGCCCAATAGATGCGGATAGCTGTAAGAGAACGGAAAATTGAACTCGCTGGCCGCACGCTGCCACGTCAGATCCGGGCGCCCCATGCGGTCGGCTGTGCCATAGCGCCACTGGAATTGGATGCCGGTGAAGTCATAGACATGACCGCCGACAGCACCGACCTTTGCACCGTCATAGGCTGCCACGATCTGGGTCAGCCACTCCGGTTCCGGCACAGCATCATCGTCGAGAAAGGCAACGACGTCGCCCGCCGACAGACCAATGCCGATGTTTCGCGACACCGACAGATTGCGCTCGGCGTTGAAACCAGACTTCAGTGGCAGCGGCCAACGTTCGAGCATGTCCCGCGTGCCATCCGCAGTAGGACCGCACACAACACAGACTTCGAAATCGCGATAGTCAAGTTTAGCCAGGCTCTCCAGTGTAGTCCGAAGACTATCCTGCCGCCCGTCTGTGCAAATTACTATAGAAACAAGGAGTGCCATCGCCCTGCGCCCTTACCGATTGAAATCCGCTAAATCTTTCGGGCGCTGATCTCGAGCTCAAAGCATTTTCCGTTCCGACGTCCTGCGGCGACAAGGACGGGTTCCGCGAAACCGGTCTTCTCCAGTGTTTCCTTCAAGCTGTCCGGGCTGAACATGTTGAAGTGAAAATCGCCCTGATATTCCTGTCCGCCATAGGTCACTTCGCGATAATCCTCGAAGGACATCTCGCCCTTGGCCATGGCCGTTGTTATAGCCAAGCCATCAGGAACGATGGCGCGGATGACGCCGCCTGGAGCAAGCAGGGAATGCCAATAGGGCAGCAAACGACGCTGCAATTCCTCCTGCGAGAAATGCTCCAGGACGTGAGCGGAGAAAATTTCGGTGACGCTCCCGGGCTCGAACGGCATCTTGTCGAGCCGTGCCTGCACATCGACACCTGGCAATTCGCGTGTATCGACATTTACATAGTCATCGAAGGGAATGTGGCCACAGCCCATATTCACGCGAATGCCACTCTCGGTGAGCTTCTTCAGGCGATCCGGGTTCAGAACCTTTGGCTCGGGCAGGTCTTTATCTTCCGTCGCCGTTCCGAGCGAGATTTCAAACAGCATTTCCTTGCGGACGAATTCGAGACGCTGCCAGAGCTCACCGATCGACGACCAATGCTGCGCGGCGATCTGTTGCAAGTCGCCGATATCGCGTGAAGCCGCCTCGCCCCGCGCAGCCACGGGCTCGCCTGCTCGCGCCTCGACGGACTGAACGCGGCGGCTGAGTTCATCCAGCAGCGCACTCTGTCGCTGTAGATCGTGCCCGAACGCTCCGACGCTGGAAACCGCGTTCAGAAACGCAGGCGCATGTCGCTCCCAGGTACGATCACCATTCACCTGCACGACGGGCGGACCCGGCACGACAGCCAGCCTGGCTTGGAGCGCCGCAATCTGCATATTCATCTGCGGAATTCGAAGAATTCCAACAATCACGCGACAGACACGTCCAATGACAGGAATGCCGAGCGAATGACGATAGATCGTCTTGAGGATATTTTTCATGATGATCGCCTGTCTTGATCGATAACAGGCGCCTTCTCGTATCGCAGCACGTAACTTGATGACGCAACTCTAGGATTCGCCATCAAGTGGGTGTCCGGCCATTGTCGTTGCCAAAAATGGCAGCAACAATGCATGGGTGACCCAATACCTCGAAGATAAAGGGGGCGTCTAGCGTTGACGCGGCTTTGCGCAGGCGTAACGCACAGCTATCGACTACGCGCTCGCTGTTCGCGGCGGCTAAGCCCTCGCGCGACGTGCAGGTGCTACTCAATGCAATCAGCGAAGCTATGATCAGTCATGGGGCCGAAGTACAGACGCATGAAGATGCTCCGGCGCGCCGTGCCGTGCGCGTCGATTTTGTGCGGTGCCGGGGCGCGTCTGCTCGCTGCGACAAAGCGCATCGATCACCCCTTGCTGGAGCGCCGCCATGAAACCGGAGCCGGCGGCAGCGGGCAAAGGCTCGCATCATCACAGCCAATCCGTTTACCGGTTTCATTCAAGTGACGTCGGCGCCAAAGCGCTTGATGCAAAGAGCGGCCGTGATCTCAGTCGCCGAGGTCATTGTAGCTAACGCTGCCAATCTCCAGTCCTTCTGCCGGGTCAGATGAAAAGCCGTCGCGGTCGCGGTGCTCAGAGGCCTCACATTTTCGGTTGCATCACGCCATTTTACACGCTAAAGAATCGCCGTCGGCCCGCTCGCATTTCCAAGGCTGATGACACGCAGGGGACGCGTGCAATGCTTCAGTCCAATCAAGCATCTGCGATCGACACTTGCCCCTCTGCCTTCGACCCAGCGAAGGCCGATCAACTTCGGATCGAGAGAGAGCTCGACGCTGCCCTGGCAGCGCTGTGGCGAAGGATCGATCCCCGATCTTGGGTAAATGGCATCGTATGCTTGGTGGCCTGCTTGAATTTTGGCGTTCAATGGTGGCTCGCGATACTCGTCGGCATCATCGTCTTCGTCGCTAGTCGATTTTCTTACGGTCGCCGCATTTTTACACGTGGCGGGATCGCTCTGTTGATCCTTGTCCTTCTTGATTGGACAGGCGCCTTGGCCAAGCTGGCCTCGGTGCCACCTCTCGCGAAATGCTTTTTTTAAACCGCTTATCCCGAGTCAGCACAATGCTCTGGAATATTGATGATCTCACTTGGCGCCCTTGGCACACCGGAGGATTTGTTTTCACGGAGATCCCGGGGCTCGCGCGTATTTCGCAATTAGGCGAAAGCTACGGTTTACGGCGCTATAGCAATGGCGACAGTCCGACCGCCCCGACAGGTCCTCGTTTTACCAATATGAGTCGCAGTCGTTTGGACGAGGTACTGACGTCGATAGCTACTGAAATTGGCTTCGACGCATCGAACTTTCTTTACGCGCGCAACTTTGACGCTGCCAGCATTTCTAGCCCGACCGCCCAGGATTAGGCGGAGCTTCCTCCAGAGGCAGCGTGCCAATCGAAATCACCATTCAGCGCTCAAACACGCGCAGTTTCCCGGCGGCCCTCGCGATACTCACAAACTGCAATATCTGAGACAGTCAGCCCGCAAGGAGGCTGGAGAGCGCAATTTGACGGCACCGGAAAGCCGTCCCCATGCCGCCGCCCTCTCATTGCGGCTACGGCCATCATACTTTGATGTCACGCGGTCAAACTCCGCGGTTTCAGTCCGTGCTTGGAAGAGATTGGAGGAAGCTCTGCATTCAGCGAGAGCCGCGGATTACCTATCCCCGAAATTGGTGGGGCTTGACGTGGGGCTCAGAGAAATAAATCAGAAAAGCCAACGGCAAATCGTCGGCGCCTACATCGTAAACTTATCGAATAAAATCAAAATGGTGGGGGAGGCAGGACTCGAACCTGCGAAGCCATAAGGCGGCTGATTTACAGTCAGCCTGATTTTCAAAAATCAGCTTCGTCAAGCAGTATTGTTGGGAAGCTAAGGGCATTTAACTTCCCAAGCAAATTCAGTATTTTAATCGGTTCTAGAACATTGGGTCC
>CALRZK010000177.1:0-6478 GCA_943372615.1 Bradyrhizobium ivorense
TTCGCCGATGCCGGTGCGCTCCACAGCGCGGTCATGCCGATGCCGATTGCCGCAAGTGCATGCCGCCTTGTCATTCCACCGGTCATCCGATCCTCCCGATCCGCATCAACCAAGGGTGCCGATGGCTGGAAACGTCTCCAGCATCCAGCCTGCAATTCGCGGCATGCCGCCAGTCAAAAACAGAATGCCGGTCACGACAAGCCCGCCACCGATCACCTTCTCGATCACCGACATATGCCGGCGCAGCCGCACCATCAGCCGCATGAAGGGGCCCGAAAACAGCGACGCCAGCATGAAGGGAATACCAATCCCGAGGGCATAGGCCGCGAGTAGCAGGGCGCCCTGCAACGGTGCGCCCTCCGCGCCTGCGACCATCAGGATGGCAGCCAGTACAGGCCCGACGCATGGCGTCCAGCCGAAGGCAAAGGCCAGCCCGACGATATAGGCACCGAGAAAGCCCGCCGGCTTCCGCGCCGCCTGAAAGCGCGCCTCGCGAAACAACAGCCCGATCCGGAATACACCGAGGAAATGCAGCCCGAGCACGGTGATCAGCACGCCGGCAATGATGCCGAGCATTTCGAAATGCGCGGTAATGGTCTTGCCGATGAGCGATGCTGACGCGCCGAGCGCGACGAAGACCGTGGCGAAGCCCAGCACGAAGGCGAAGGACAATGCCACGACACGCATATTGGGCCGCCAACCGGCCTGCTCGCCGTGATCGTCGAGTTCGTCCAGGCTGACGCCGGCGAGAAAGCAGAGATAAGGCGGCACCAGCGGCAACACGCAGGGCGACAGGAACGACAGCAGCCCCGCGCCGAGTGCCCCCAGCAATGAGATCGATGACAGCACGGCGAGCCCTGCTCTGGCATAAATATTCGAATTCGTGTATGTGTATCACATGATGTCGAGACTTGCGCTGAAAACTTCGCTGATCGCAGCCCTGCTGATGACGGCCACTCTGCTGCCGTCCGGTATCGCCGCCGCCTCGGAGCTCGTGATGTTCGAGCGCGACGGTTGCGTCTGGTGCGCGCGCTGGAATCGCGAGATCGCGCCGAGCTACGACAAGACCGACGAAGCCAAACTGCTTCCGCTGCGTCGCATCAACATGGATCGCGACAAGAGTCCCGGCTTCATGCTGGCATCGCCGGTGCGCTTCACGCCGACCTTCGTGATTGTCGATGACGGCCACGAGATCGGCCGCATTACCGGTTACATGAATGACGAATCCTTCTGGGGCCTGCTTGGAAAGTATGCCGCCAGACTGACGACCTCGCAGCCCAACGCCAATCGTACCTGACGCTCCAACATTCGCGGGATACGCGCTTCCTTATGGCTTCCATCATCTCATCCGAACTCGAAGACGAATTACGGGACGGCGCGGAGTATTCCCCCGAACTCGATCAGCTCATGCGCAAGGCGCGCAAGGCGAGCAATTTCCTGAAGGCGATTTCGCACGAGAACCGCCTGCTGCTGCTGTGCCTGTTGGCGGAGCGCGAACGCTCGGTGTCCGAACTCGAGAATATCCTGTCGCTGCGGCAGTCCGCGGTGTCGCAACAGCTTGCGCGCTTGCGCTATGACGGCATGGTGGAAACCCGCCGCGACGGCAAGACGATCTATTACAGCCTCGCCAATGACGATGTGCGAAGCGTGATTTCTGTGATCTACGATATCTTCTGCGCCACACCGGCGCCGACAAAGAAAAAATAGCGCCGCCGATCCCGGCAGGCGGAGGCGAACGGCTCGTAAGGCCGGATCGCCTCACATCAGGAGGAAACCCATGCAGAATATGTCTGCCTGGTTATCTGCGCTGGCTGGCTTTGCCATCGGCGGCGTCGCGGGTTTTGCCGTGCAACGCGCCCGCCTCTGCACGTTCGGTGCGATCGAGGACGCGCTGATGGGCGGCGATGGTCGTCGCCTGAAAGTCTTTGGATTGGCGCTCGGCATCGCGATGCTCGGCACCCAGGCGCTGGTGCTGACCGGTTTCCTCGCTCCCGAACTCACCACATTCGTTCCGACCGCCCTTCCCCTTGTGGCCATCATCATCGGCAGCGTCATGTTCGGCACCGGCATGGCGATGGTCGGCACGTGCGGCTTCGGTTCGCTGGTCCGGCTCGGCACCGGCGATCTCAAAAGTCTGGTCGTCATCCTCGTGCTCGGCGCAACCGCCTATGCGACGCTGCGTGGCCTGTTCGCCGATCTGCGCATCGGCGTGATCGAACCGCTGTCGATCCAGATGCCGGACAGCACGCGCGCCGACTTCGCCTCATGGCTCACACAGGCCACCGGTCACGATCTGCGTCTGCCCCTTGCTGTGCTGATCGGCGGCAGCCTGTGCTGGCTGGCATGGACCGACAAGCGCCTGCGCCGCGCGCCGCGTTTGCTCACAGCCGGTGTGACGCTCGGCCTGCTGATCGTCGCCGGCTGGATCGCCACCGTGGGACTGAACGATGATTTTGCAGGACCGCCGCGCCCGCAAAGCCTGACCTTTGTCTCCACCATCGGAAAGGCGCTCTATGCCGGCGTGCTGAACGTGGCCAATTTCGCCGATTTCGGCGTCGGCAGCGTATTCGGTGTCATCGCCGGTGCCTGGGCTGCCGCGTGGTTTGCTGCCGAATTGCGATGGGAAGCGTTCGACGACGATCACGAAATGCGTCGTCATTTGCTCGGCGCTTGCCTGATGGGCGTCGGCGGCATTCTGGCCGGCGGCTGCACCATCGGTCAGGGCATCAGCGCGGGATCGCTGCTGGCGCTCTCTTGGCCGGTTGCCGTCATCGGCATCATGGTCGGCGCACGGATCGGCATCGCGATCCTGGTCGATGGCTCGCCCCGCGACATCATCCAGCGCAACTGGATACTGCTGGCCCGCAAGGCGCCGCCATCCAAGTGAGCGCCATCAGGGCCGGAGATAGCTCCAGCCGGCTTCCTGCAATTCGATCAGCCGCACTGCGCCGGATGGCACCACCGTGGCATCGGAGATCATGCTGATCTGCTTGCCCTCACGCTTCTCCATGCCTTCCTTGGTATTGCCGCAGGCGATGAATTTGACATTGGAGGGAAAACTCGCATCGACGATCTGCTTGATGCGATCTTTCACCGGCGACGTGTCGTCGCGCAGCATATGCAGGCCCGGGCCGAAAGTGACGATCTCGACCTGAACGACCTCACCCTTCGCCTTGTAGAATTCCATGACATTGGTGGCATTGTTGAGCGCGAGATTCATCACCGCCGGATCATTCTGATTGACCTGAATGGCGACGCGATGCTCCTTGTCTACGGCATGGCCAGCCGACAAGGTCAGCGCAAACAGGATGATGCCGGAAACAGCCCCCAATATCGATCGCATCTCAAAACTCCCTTTCAAGGACGGACAATCGTAAAACCGCGTTCTGCCAGATCCAGCATATGGCCGACGCCAACCTGCACTTCATGCGCGTGGGGATTCATGGTCGGGCGCCTACCGGTCTCGCGTTCGATCGTATCCAGCGTATTGCCGCAAACGGTGAAGCGCACGCCCTGGCTCACCAGACTATCGACCAGCGCGCGATGCTCGTTGGTGTCTCGCAGGAGATCGATTCCCGGGCCGAATGTCACGACCTCTACGGCGACCTTGTCAGCCCCGTAAGCTTTCAGGACATTGCTGGCAACGCTCAGGACGAGCCGTTCCTTCTTCGCGTCCGCATCGGAGAGCTGCAACGCGATAAAATGTTCGGCAAAGGGCTTGTCAGGCGCTGCATCCGGCTTCGCAGGGCGGGTCTGCGCTGCAAGCGGTCCCATCGCAGATAAGGCAAACGCGAGGACCGCCAATGCCTGAATGTAGCCTCGCCTGTTCATCGCGCATCAAACCTCTGCCGATCCGGAGATTGATTAGCAATCACCATGCATAGGCGCAATCGAACTAAAGAAACGCGCGCAGCGCTATTATTGCGCTGCAACCGCTTCGCGCGATGCCAGACCGCGCAGTGCCAGCGCAGCACCGGCCAGAATGCCGGCAACAGCGATGAAGGACGGCAATGCAAGCGTAGAGAGACCGGTCAATCCCTGGCCGATCGAACAGCCATAGGCCATTGCGCCGCCGATCCCCATCAATGCGGCGCCAGCCATCGAACGGCCGGTGTGGCGTGCGGACGTATATCCCTCGAATGCGAAACGGCCAGTCAGCAGTGCCGTAAACAGACTACCGACCCAAACACCCGCGACCAGAGCGATACCGAAGTTCAGGGTCATGCCGGTCGACAGCATGATGAATTGCAGCGTGTCGGCAACCGGCGAAATGAATGTCAACGATGCCACCGGGACCGGATCGAATTCGTCAGCACCAAGCCAACCAGTCGCGAGCCAGCCTGCGATGACCAGAAGGCCCATCACAATGCCTGCAATCAATTGGCCTGGCGCGCGACGAAACTCACGATGCGCAAGAGCGAAGACCAGAAGCGCACCGCCAACGATCAGCGCGGCAGCAATGCGCGCAGTGCCCTCCTGCAGACCGAAGCGATCGAACAGCGCCGGTACGGAATTTACCGCCGGCGTCATCTGCGTCCATTGCATGATCGCCAATCGGGCCGGTGCAAGAAGCCCCTTCAAGGTCATCTGCGCGGTGACACCGATGATCGCGAGAACAGCGAGCGAGCGCAGATTGCCCTTGCCCAGCAGGACCACCGCTCTGGAGGCGCAGCCATTCGACAGCACCATGCCGAGGCCGAACAGGAGGCCGCCGACAAAGATCAGCGGTGCCGAAAACGACGGCTGGAGATACAGCGATTTCGCGATGTCGATCAGGCCATAGCCGGCGATGAACTGGGTGCCGAAAATGGCGATGGCGATGGCCAGCGCATAACTGCGAATGCGGCGCCCATCGTCGCGCGTCCACCAGTCACGCAAGCTGTTCATGAGGCAGAAGCCGCTCAGCAAGCCGACGACACCGAAAATGACGCCGATCGCAAAACCGGCAATGACCGGTGTGGCTGGCATGAAGCGCTCCGAAACGAGATTGATGAAGAAATCTCGGCTTCGATACCGATCGGCTCTCCTCCAGTCCAGACCCAGGCGTCAGGACAGAAAAACATGCCACAACACAGCGAGACCGGGATAGAATCTTCCGCGCTAAGCAGGGAAGGCAGCCGAAAAGCCCTTCTGCAGGGCGGGCGGGAGTTCCTGCCCTACCTCAAGGAATATCGGAGCCGCCTTGTTCAGGCAGTCACGCGCTCGGACATGAAAAGCCGTTCACTTCTAGGGACTGTTTGCAGGAATTCTGCAAAATCGCTCCGGGCATCGCCGGCCGGACTGCCCGAAAGGCCATGCGTCGGTAGAGCTTCGGTGACGAAGAGATTGATCTGAAGCACGGCCCCGCCGCGATCATGGAATAAAGCCGCATACCCCAATTGGGTGAGGATACGCTGCTACAATCGTTGATGAACTTCGGCAGCCACCATAGTTCCTTGGACAATCCGTATCAAATTGTCCCAAAATCAAATTGAGCCTCGCCAACTAGATTAGGATCATGATGTCCCCGGATACTGCCGCAGATCGTGAGATTGAAGCTTGGATCGCCGGGCTGCGGCGTTACGCAAGTGTGGTGGCAAAGGTCCTCATTATTTCAAGCATCATGGCCACCGCGGTCTGGATCAGCACCGGCTCAATTTGGCGCTCGCTCGGAATCGGCTTAGCAACTTTCTGCATGGCGATGTTCAATACGTGGCGTCGGTACCTCGAACCGGCCAGCCTCGTTCTTTTCTTGGTCCTGATTTTATGCGCCTGCGTGGACTCGTCGATGATCCGAGCATACCTGCCAGCGAAGTGATCAATGCGCCTTCGCGCTCACGAATGAGAGCGCCTGCCTATAAGCTTAGCCCACTCGAAGACACTTGCCCTCGCCCGCTAGTTGCGTTCAGATCAATCTGGTCTGGGAGTATTTTTCGTGCGCATAATGTTTTGGGCGACCGCCCTCATTTTCTTCGTCGCTTCGCCTGCTTCAGCTGATCCCGGTGCCGTCGGCGGTGATCTAGGTCAGGTAAACAAGTCGCTTTCAGGCGCTGCGCAGACGCCGACTGAACCAGTCCGGGCAGCAAAGCGCCAAAAGGCAGCAAGAAATCGAACTGTTAAGCGCGAAGCAGCTCCCACGCGCCAGACCGCAGAGCCAGCCTCGTCAGGCCGCACATGTTCTTCGACATTCACAGAATGCCAGCGACTATCGCAACCTCTTGGGCCAGCGGGCATCGCGAAATGCGGCGATTACAAAGCCGCATGCATGAAGAATGGTGAGTGGAAGAGCAGCTTCCGACAGTATTCGAATGTCGCGCGCAGGTGACCATTAAGCGCTACTTCATCGCAGCAAAGCCCCTCGCCGAAGCGTGGTTCAATGGTGGCACCTATGAGCAATAAGAAAGCCGCCCGTTCGGGCGGCTTTAGTGTCTTGTTCTGCGCGATATGACCGATTATCGACCACCGCCCGTCCCGCCCCCGCCTGCGGCGCCGCCAGTCC